>JAFPRF010000028.1 GCA_017400965.1 Lachnospiraceae bacterium | reverse complement strand
GAAGCGCTCCTGCGCCAGGCGGAAGGAAAGCTGCTCTGCCTCGGTGGTCAGGTCACCCTTTTCTTCCTCGGGAACGGTATAACCATACTCCTTTTCCAACGCTGCGTAGAGCTCTTGCAGATCCATGACGGGGAAGGGCGTCGTCGGAACGATGACTTCCTTGCCAAAGAGCTCCCCTATCTGCTCGCCGTGGGCCTTCTTCACCTCGCTCAGCATGTAGGTGAGAAGCTCCTCCTCCATCTTCATGACGTCCTTCACGGAGGTGATGTAGCTAAACTCTAAGTCAAAACCGGTAAACTCGGTGGTGTGACGATTGGTGTAGGACTTCTCCGCACGGAACACGGGACCAGTCTCAAAAATGCGCTCAAACCCTGCTGCCATCGCCATCTGCTTATAGAACTGCGGGCTCTGCGCAAGGTAAGCCTTTCTGTCGAAGTACTTTACTTCGAACACGTCCGCGCCGCTCTCGCTGGCTGCGCCGATGAGCTTGGGCGTATGGATCTCGATGAACTTGCGATCCAGCAGGAACTGGCGCATGGAATTGACCATGGTCGTCTGCACCTGGAACATGAGCTGATTCTCTTCGGTACGAAGGTCGATCCAGCGGTAGTCGATGCGCTGGTCGATGCTCGAGCGCTCCACTTCCTTCTTTTTCTTCGTCGCGGGAATGGCCTTGCGCGCGATGGGGAGCGCCTCTGCCAGGCTGTCCACGGTAATACTCTCAGGGATGATCTCCGCGCCGCCGAGCTTTACGTAATCGTTCTGGTTGACCTCACCAATTACGCTGATCACGGAATCTCCGGTGAGGCTCGAAGTCACCTCTTCAAACTCCGGATGCTTTTCCTTCTCGATCGTGATCTGGATCTTTCCCGTAATATCCTTCAGGACGATGAAGGTCATGTACTTACTGTCGCGCAGGTTATCTACAAAGCCTCTGACAAGGACCTTCTCTCCATTTTTCTGAAACGCTTCTTCCACGTACGTCCGTTCCATGTGTCACACTCCTATTTTGCTTCATCTGTATTCTTTTTCAGGGCTTGGGGCCTGTCCGCGCCGTTTTTTCCGCGCAGGATCCACAGCCCGATGCCGATGAGGATGATAAAGATCGAAATAAACTGCGAAGTAGAAAGCACGCCAACGCTTCCTCTCGCGATGTCGCCGCGTAAGAACTCTACGCTAAATCTGCCGATGCTGTACAGGATCATGTAAGCCGCGCCCACCTGACCGTTCTTCTTTGCATGGTAAGCATACCAAAACAATAGAAACGCGATGAGGAACATGCCAGCGCTGGAAATGAGCTGCGTCGGGATCATCTTCACGCCGTTCGGTGCATAATCCGAATGGGTAAAGGCGATGCCATACCAAGCCTCCGTCTTCGCGCCGTAGCAACACCCCGCCATAAAGCAGCCGATGCGGCCAAAGGCCTGGGCCACCGCTACCGAAGGAAGCGCGATGTCAAACGCGTCCCAAAAGCTGAGCTTTTTATACTTACAATACAGGATCGCGCAAAGGATGCCGCCGATGATGCCGCCGTACACCACAAGGCCGCTGGAGCCCAGCATCGAAAGGGGATCCTTGATGAAATCCTTCCAGCCTACGATGAGGAACATGACCTTCGCGCCAAGGATGCCTGTGACCACGCAATACATGGTCAGGGGGAAGATCTCTTCCTTGTCCATGCCGTTTTTCGGCGCGCGGTATTCCGCAACGTAAAGCGCCGCCATCACGCCGATGAAGATCATCAGCCCATAGGTATGGAGCGTCAGCGGGCCTATCTTTAACAAATCATTATACATGTCATACCCTTTCCGTCAAGAACTTTTTCGTCTCTATCTGCGCATGGCCGCACGCTGCTGCGCCTGGAGACTTTCCAGCGTTCCGACGATGTGCTTTCTCACAAAGTCTCTCGCCTCGTCCTTCACCAGGAAATAGAGATAGGAATCTAAAACAAACTGCTGCGGCAGGCCTCTGCCGACGATCTTGAAGTTATTAAAGCCGCGCTCGATGTAGCGGTCCACTTCCTCCGTCGACATAAAGGCCGGGCGCTTCATGCACTCCTCAAAGGTACGTCTGTCGCGGGAGTTGTTCGGACACTGAAACTCGGTCCGGTTATCGAACTCCAACTGGGAACGTGACTCGTCGCGGTAATGCTCCGCGCGCTTCGGGCAACCAGGGAAGCAGATCTCGTTCACTAAGATCTCGATCTTTCCCGCCACGGGCTCGAGGCTCTTAATGACCTCTTCGTTGCGGTTTAAGTCATAATCCAAAACCACGAGGAAATAGTCCTTTAAGACCTCCTCTGAAAGCTCCTTCGGATCCGTCATGCGCTTGGTCGTCGAGGAGATCAGCTTATAGCTCGGGTAGTTCTTACGAATGTATTCCTCGAGGCAAGGGCGGTTAACGATCGCCTGATTCAGTCCATTGTCCGCGAGCTTCATGATCATGTTGCAGTAGGTATCGTAGCAATGCTTTTCCTCAAGAAGGGAATTCGACCAGGTAAAGCGCGCGGGAATGCCATACTGATTATAGGTATGGATCACCCTCTCAATGTCAGCCTTATTGCTGATGCCAAACACGGCACGGCCGCCATTCCATATGGCGCCGGGGATCGTTCCGTACACGGATCCGATCTTGTAACCGTCGCGGAATTTATCAGGATAATCCTTCATGGTATTGATCAAAATCTGGTTCAGTAATCTAAAATAACAAAGGCCCGGCAGATGCCAGAATACTTCCTTCTTCTCGGCCATAGTTTTCCTCTCCATCCCATCTTGTTCGTTTTTGCCTTACCCCAACATGCAAAAACATCCCAAATATTTTACTCCATTTCTTCCATTTCTGCAAGCGTGCGATGAGGCCCTAGTCTTCCTTCGCCTTCCAAGCCTTGATTTCCTTAAGGCGCTCCGCCACTGCTGCCTCTTTGCCTTCCTTCGTCGGGCGGTAATACTCCCGATCCTGCAGACTTTCCGGCAGGCATTTCATGCGCGTTAGCTTCTCTTTGGCATTATGCGCATACTCATAGCCCTTCCCGTAATTCAGCTCCTTCATGAGTCCCGTCACGGCATTTCGGATCTGTAAGGGAACCGGCTCCGCAGGCTTTTCTTTAATGTCCCGCTTTGCCTCCTCGCATGCGACGTAGCACGCATTGGATTTCGGTGCCATCGCAAGATAGGCCACGCAGTGTGTCAGGTGCACGTCACACTCCGGCATTCCCAGAAAATGACAGGCCTGATAGACATTGACCGCCAGCGTCAGTGCATTCGGATCCGCCATTCCCACGTCCTCACTCGCAAAACGAATGAGTCTCCTTGCGATATAGAGCGGGTTCTCGCCGCCCTCCAGCATCCGCAGCATCCAGTAGATCGCCGCGTCAGGATCGGAGTTTCGCATGGATTTATGCAAGGCGGAGATCATGTTGTAATGCTCCTCGCCCGATTTGTCATACAGAAGGGACTTCTTGCTCACGCATTGCTCGAGCCCCTCATTCGTCACGATCATGCTGCCATCCGGCTGGATCTGACTGTTTAGTACCGCCATTTCCAGCGTGTTCAGAGCTGTTCTCGCGTCCCCGTTTGCGAAAGCCGCGATCGCGCGAAGCTGCTCCTCGGTCATGCTGATCTGCTCTCGCCCAAACCCTTCCGGAGCCGTGAGTGCCCTGTTTAGAAGACTAAAAAGATTCTCCTCCGTCAGCTCCTTTAGGACAAACACCTTACAGCGTGAGAGTAATGCCCCGTTGACCTCGAAGGACGGGTTTTCCGTCGTCGCACCAATTAAGATGATGCTCCCCTTCTCAACATAGGGCAAAAAGGCGTCCTGCTGTGCGCGGTTAAACCGATGGATCTCGTCCACAAAAAGGACCGTTCGTCGGCCGCCCCTTCTGTCGTTTTCCGCCTGCTGCATAACCTCTTTGATCTCTTTGATGCCGCTCGTAACGGCGCTAAAATTGATAAAAGCGGATCTTGTCTGACCCGCTATAATACTGGCAAGTGTAGTCTTCCCGACTCCGGGAGGTCCCCAGAAGATCATGGAAGAAATCTGATCGCGCTCAATGAGCTGACGCAGCATTTTCCCCTGCCCCAAAAGATGTTCCTGACCCACGAAATCATTCAGAGTTTTTGGGCGAAGGCGATTCGCCAAGGGCTGCGTAAAATCCACGCCCCGCTCCTGCTCTTCATTCGCTGACAGATTAAAATTGTCAAATAAGGACATTTGCTCCATTATCACGTTCTCCCACAGCCATTGCACCCTGCGCAGCCCATCTGTACGGGCATTGCGCTTAAGTCATAAGGACTGGTAAGTAAACAAACCGCTTGGGAAGAGATGCCCTCCCCAGAACCAGTAAAGCCAAGGCCCTCCTCGGTGGTGGCTTTTACGTTCACCTGGGACACGTCAATTTTGAGTGCATTCGCGATGTTCTCGCGCATGGTATCGATGTAGGGACGCATCTTCGGCGCCTGGGCGATGATGGTCGCGTCCACGTTTTCGATGAGGTAGCTTTTCTCCGCGATCAGGTCTCCCACTCTCTCCAAAAGGAGCAGGGAAGAGATGCCCTTATACTGCGGATCCGTATCGGGGAAATGCTTTCCGATGTCCCCGAGGGCTGCCGCGCCAAGAAGCGCGTCCGAGATCGCATGCAAAAGCACGTCTGCATCCGAATGACCGAGCAGCCCTTTTTCATAAGGGATCTTCACGCCGCCGATGATCAGATCTCTGCCTTCGACGAGCTTATGAACGTCATACCCCATCCCAACTCTCATGGTTTGTCTCCTTAAGATTACTTCTTCTTTACGCGCTTGGGTCTGCCGAAATTGTCCACGTCGAGGACCTTCCGCGCATCGAGCTTACCGCCCCTATGCTCCTTTTTCTCTCCGCTTCCCTTGCGTTCCTTCTTGGCAAGGTGCTTGTCGATCGCGCCGGGCTTTTCTTTGAAATCAGGCTTTTCCATCTCCCAGAATTTCGCCTTTTTCTCGCGCTTCGGCTTTTCGAAATCACGATCCGTCCTGTCAAATTTGCGCTCTGGCTTATCAAGCTTGCGCTCAGGCTTATCGAACTTGCGCTCAGGTTTGTCGAACTTTCGCTCCTTACCCGCGTCATCCTTCTTGTCGAACTTCTTCTCAAACGGCTTGTCGTCTCGGCGTCCAAATCTGCCGCGGCCTTCGCCGTCTCTCTCAAATCTTCTCTCGCCGCGGAAGCCTCTGCCGCCGCGATCCTTCTTAGGCTGAGGTTTGTCCTCGAGGATCTCCTCGCCCTTATCGCCAATCTGCAGCTTTAACATGCAGGCCGCGAGGTCCATGATGTCGCCCTCGTTCTTCTCCAGCATGCGCTGCAAATACACCTTCATGAGCTCGATGTCTTCATGCTCTCTAAGCTCCCATGCGGTGTTCATGACCTTTCTGGCCTTGGATTTTAATACCTTCGAAGCATCGGGAAGCTTTTTCTCCTCGATGGTCGTCTTACAAAAGCGCTCGATGTCGCGGATGCGGCGAAGCTCACGCGCGTTTGCAAAGGTAAAGGACATGCCCGTCTTACCCGCGCGTCCGGTTCTGCCGATACGGTGCACGTAATACTCGTTGTCGAGGGGCACGTCATAATTGATGACGATCTCCACGTCCTCCACGTCGATGCCGCGGGCTGCCACGTCAGTCGCGATGAGGATGTTGGTGCTGCCATTGCGGAAGCGGTTCATGACGATGTCTCTCTGATGCTGTATCAGGTCGCCATGTAATCCTTCTGCCTGAAAGCCGTTCTTTTTCAGAACCTCCGAAAGCTCCTCCACCTTCGCCTTGGTGTTACAGAAGATGAGGCACAGTCTCGGGTCATAATATTCCAAAAGACGCACGGTTGCGGCGTCCTTGTCTGCATTCTTGATGAGGAAGTATCTCTGGCTTACCAGTGGGATCGTCAGCTCGTTCGCTGCCACCTTGATCTGTATGGTATCTTCCTTCTGGAACTTTCCGGTGATCTCCAAAATGGGCTTGGGCATCGTTGCGGAAAACAGCGCCGTCTGATGGTCGCCGGGGATCGCGCCGAGGATCACTTCCATGTCCTCACGGAAGCCCATGTTCAGCATCTCATCTGCCTCGTCCAATACTACCATGGAGACGTCATCCAGCTTGATCGTATGACGGTTCATGTGGTCCATGACACGTCCGGGCGTACCCACAACGATCTGCGTTCCGGGGAGTGCACGGATCTGTCGTCCGATCTCCTGTCCGCCGTACACGGGAAGGATGCGAAGTCCCTCGATGTACTTTGCAATCTTGCGAAGCTCTAATGCTGCCTGGATCGCAAGCTCACGCGTCGGACACAGCACCACGGCCTGTAGCTTTTGCACGCTGGCGTCCACGCGGGAGATCAGCGGAATGCCAAAGGCTGCCGTCTTTCCGGTACCTGTCTGTGCTTGACCAATTATGTCTCTGCCTGCAAGGAGCGAAGGGATCGCCTGCTCCTGGATCGGCGTGAGCTTCGCAAAGCCCATGTCGTCCAGTGCTCTCTGGATCCTGGGATCCAACTGATCCCGCAGATCCTCCATGTTGGCCTCGTCCACGCCGGAGGTGGTCTTTACAGGTTCCTCCTCTGCCGTCTCCTGCGCCTCTTCCTCGCTTTCCAAAATACCAGCCTCCGCCAGTAATTCGTCAAGCTTCTCCTCGTACTTCTCTCTTAAATTCTCTTCCAAAATCTTTCCAAACCTTTCTATGAAAACAACTGATGATCCCCAAGAAAATACTATGCTTCACCCTAAAATTGAAATCTACTTTAACTCCCTCCAGAAGGCCTCATGATCTTCGCGGCCCTCCTTGGTAAACTGGATTGCGGCCCTTGGATGCTGATTGAGGAGTCCAGTCATCAGATACTGCAGATCGTATCCCCAGACAATGCCCTTTTTCTTCAGGCCCTCCATGTACTCATCCAAAAACGGTAGCGCCGGTGCCATGTGATACCCGTCAAAGCCCTGCTTTTCAAGATACCCAAGGAGCAGCTCCATCGCACAGTTCCCCGCGCCTCTTCCCATGGAATCATAGGTGCCATCCAGCCAGGTGGCTCCTATGGAATGCGCAAGGATCGTATTGGAAAAAGCGAGCTGCAGGTTGTTATGTGCATGCATGCCCACCTTCTTGTCGTACTTGTTTGCCACCTCCAGGAACTTTGAAACGAGAAGCTTTGCATGCTCCGGATAGAGCGCGCCATAGCTGTCCACGACGTAAAGTACGCTCACAGGCGTCTTCGCCAGCGTCTCCAGTGCTTCATCGAGCTCTGCCTCCTTCGCTTGAGAAATGGCCATCAGATTACAGCTCACTTCATAGCCCTTGTTCGCCGCATCCTCGATCATCTCCACCGCACCGGGGATCGTATCCAGATAGGTCGCCACGCGGATCATGTCGATGGGGCTCTCCGCCTTCGGACGAATGTCCTCATGGAAATCGCAGCGTCCCACGTCCGCCATGACGGCGATTTTCATCTTCCGCGCCGCTTTCTTTTCCTTGTCTACGCTATCGACAATGGCGCGAACGTCCTCGTCCTTGCAATACTTCCACTTCCCGTTCTTCGCCGGGTCAAACAGGCGCTTGCTCGCCTTGTAGCCAAACTCCATGTAATCCACGCCAGTACGCAGATTTGTTTCATACAGCGCCTTAGCCAGCGCATCCTCAAAATAAAAATCGTTCACCAGGCCGCCGTCGCGCATTGTCGCGTCGACCACCTGAAGCTTCTTCATTTCACACATGTCAAAAAATCTCCCTACGGAGCATCATATCATTTACTTTGGAAAATATCAAGCGGAAACGGGTTTCTATCTTCCGCGGTAATACTCCTGCAAAACATAGAACGCAGGCTTGCGATAGGTCTTCGTCTCGTCCAAAAGGCCTTTGCGATTATAGTACTTTTGGATCGAGCTCGTCCGCCTAGGGCAACGGAAATCGTAAAGGATCCAGGGGGACATTCCCTTAATATAATCGATCTTCAGGAGCGTCTCCATCTGTGTCCGATAGATCCGCGCTTGGTACTCCTCCGTCCCCTTCACCTGATCAGAGCCGCGGTTCCCCTTCATGGCATCAGCGCCGAACTCCGTGATGATCACGGGCTTGTCCGGTTGGCTGTTTTCAAAGAGCTGCGGCAGCCTTGCGAAATCGGGATTGTACCAACCAATATATTCGTTCAGACCGATTACGTCAAGCGAATCTGCAAGTCTGTCCGCAATGCGGTTATGTGCCTCATCCACCAGGCACGCCGCAGAGACAAGGCGCGTCTCATCGACCTCATGGGCATAATCCGCGAGGCCCTTCATAAATGCAAGACGCAGATCCGTATCCGCATTCTCATTGCCTACCGACCAAAGGATCACGCTGGCGCGGTTAAAGTCACGCGCGATCAGCTCGGCGAACTGATTCTTTGCATCGAGATAGGTCTCCTTGCGATCGAACCTGATCGCCCAGTAAACGGGGATCTCCTCCCAAAGAAGGAGTCCTAGCTCATCGGCGAGCTTCGCCATGTTTTCATGATGCGGGTAATGCGCCACGCGCATGAAATTACAGCCCAGTTCCTTCGCCAGCTTGAGGTTCTCGATGCGCTCCTCATCCGTCAGGGCACGGCCATGGGCTACGCTCTCTTCATGAGAACTAATGCCCTTTAGGAAGATCGGCTTCCCGTTGAGAAAAATGTTTCGGCCTTCAACACGTACTTCTCGGAAGCCCACGCGATCCGCCACTTGATCTTCGCCAAAGGAAAAGGTCGCATCATAGAGCTTTGGATTTTCTGGTGACCAGAGCTCTGGCATTGCAGCGATGATGTCCTCTCCCTTCCCATCCGTGATATCGATGGTTTCAGAAATGCCAAGCTCGACGATCGTGAGTATCGCTTTCCCGCTCACCGCCTCGGATAAAGTAACTCTAACTTTAATCTTATTGAACTGCCCATCCCGCACCAACGCGATCTGAAAGTCCTTGACGTAAACCTTAGGAACGCGCACGATCTCGATGTCACGGAAGATCCCGCCGTAGTTAAACCAGTCCGTATTCTCCGTCGGCACCTGCTCGGGGCGGCGCGTGGAATCCACGCTGATGAGCAGGCGGTTGTTGTCCCTGATCAGATCGCTTACGTCAAAGAAAAACGGCGTGGATGCGCCTCTGTGCATGCCAATGTATTCTCCGTTAAGAAACACTCTGCAGAGCATGGCTGCAGCGCCGATGCGCAGGAAGACCTTTTCGTCGCCATTCTTCTCAAAGTCGAAAGCCTTGAAGAATACCATTGGGCCTTCATAGAGCAGATACTCCTTCGCAAAGGTATTAAAGCAGCAGGGAAGCTCAATCTCCGGCCACTCCTCAAAGGAAAAATCCACGGGCAGCGTATTGCCATTATGATCCACGTACGCCTCTCGATGCCACTTCTGTCGAATGCAGGTGTCATACTGATCCACGGCATAGGTCCAGGTTCCGTTCAGCGAAAGCGTCTTTCGACCGCCCATGAAGATCATGTCCTCAAAGGTTGCCTTCTTCGTCTCATACTGTGCTGCGTAATTCTCCAAATGAATGTCTGAAATAAACTTCTCTGCCATGTTTTCTCCTTACTTCGTTGCTACGTAATCTACCAATTGCCGTTACTCTTTATCCTTTACGTTCTCCGCGATGCCCCACTTGCGTATCGAAAGCATCGACAGTGCGTGACTCAGGATCACGTACACTAATACCACGCCGATCGCTTCTGCGAAGATCTGCCAGGTTGCCATAAACGGATATGTTCTGCTTCTCGTCTCCATCTTCATCAGTACAAACCTTGTCGCCCATGCGCCGGCCGGTAATCCGATCATGCAGGAAAGTACGAAATACGGCACTGCCTGAATAATGAGTTTACCAGAAAGCTCCGAACGCTGATGTCCTAATGCGCGTAAAATACAGATTTCCTTCTTTTGCTCCTGCAGATTGGAACGGAAGGCGCTGACAATGATCACCAGTCCGATCATCACTGAGAATAGGATCAGGATCATGGCACACACGCTGAAAGGATACAGCATGCGATAAACTCCCGCCTGATTTCTTCTGGTATAGGCCACGTAAATATAGCTTTCGTCCTTGGAGAGGAACTCCATGAGCGAAACCTCATCCTTCTCCTGAACGTTACAGATCACGGAGAACAGGTCCCCCTCGCCAAGGCGCTCGGCTGCCTGCGCAGACGTAAACTGGAAGCGTTGCTCACTTTGCTCAGAAAGCGCCGTCACCTGGTAACTTTCGCCGCCGACAGAAACCATGTCGCCAACCTTCACGCCAAGGTCTTTCGCCAAGCGTCTGTCCAAAATGATCCCGTCCTCAGGGATCTGAATACGCTCATGCTTTTCATCAAAGATGCCATTGAGCGCCGTACTTATTTCCACGGCCTTGATCGGAACGGTCTTTGTCACGCCGTTCGCCGCGATCTCTCTCGAATAATAAATGACCTTTTCCGATGCGCTCACAAAGCCCGTCGCGTTCAGGTTCTCCAGCCATGTATCGTCAGGCGCGCTGCTTAGGAAGATCTCGCTGGAATAGCGAATGCGTTCTCCAAACAGTTCTTCCTGAATTCGGTTCGTTGAAGCATGGAAGGAGAACGCCATGAAGATCAGCGCCACCGTTGAGGAAATACAGATCACGGAGAACAGGAACCGTAGCTTATTGCGAAGGAGTGATGCAATGCTAAATCTCGCAAAGGGCGATAACCACCCGAGCAGGTGCGCCTGTCCATCCGATAAAGCAGCCTTGCCCGTGCCGGGTCTTTGCATCGATTCCGCAGGTGAAACCTTCGCGATCGCACCCATGTTCAAAACAGTTGCGAGCTGTCCTACCAAAAACGTTAACAACACCGCAATCGCATAGCGGTCCCAGGCCATATCGTTACAATACTGATGCAGGTGGAAATAAGACTGGAATACGCTTCCCGTATAACCTGCAACGGCAAATCCGAGGAACAGTCCCAAAATGCTAGCGCCCACCATCATCAGCGCATTTGCTACGCAAAATACCGACAAAATGCTTCCCTTAGAAAATCCAAGCGCACGCAGAATGCCGATCTCTCGGCTGTTCTGACGGATCACCATGGACATGAACAGGAACCCCACGATCAGCGCCACCATAAAGAAGAACAGCGGCAGGTAAAACGACATCGTCTCCAGCGGATTGATATTGACGTCCATGATCCTCTTTACGTCGGAACGCGCAAAGGTATAACTGTTCTTTACTTCCAAATCTTCTAATGCTGCCTCCGCCAAAAGGAGCGTCTGCTCCGGATCGGCGCCAGGTTCAAACTTCAAAAGGAACTGGTTGCAGAACTCGTCATATCCCTTCCACTCATCCAGCTCTTCCCTTGCCTTTTGCAGCTCATCGCGCACCTTGGCAAATTCCGAAAGCGCATCCGACCATTCCTGATCCAGCTTAGCGCTACCCTCTTCGATCTCTTTCTCCGCATCCGCAAATTGCCGCTTGCCTTCCTCGACACTCTTGGTGATCTGCGCGGACCCTTCATCAATCTGCTTTTCCGCATCCGCAAGTTGACGGCGTCCGTCACGCAGCTTCTTCCAACCGTCATCGATCTGCTTCTGATAATCAGCAATCTCCGCTTCCTTTTCCGCAAGTAATTTCTCGGCGTCGCGTGCCTGCTGATCATAGCCATCTAGCTCTGTATAACCCGCTGCGATCTGCTTTAGGCCGTCTTCGATCTGGCGTATGCCATCTTCGATCTGTGCCCTTAAGTTCTCTAGCTTTGTCTCTCCAGAAGTGATCTCCAGGAGCCATTCATCGAGCTGGTCCTTCTGCTTTTTGATCTCATCCGCGGCCTTTGTGAGATAATCAATGTCACTTTGCGCCTTTGTCACTTCCGCGCTCAGCCAGTTAACGGCCTCGGTCAACTTTGCGACCACTTCGTCCACGGCAGGCCCAGTGTTTTCATTGATCTGCACCTGATACTTTGTAAGGATTCCCTGTAGCTCCGTGACGATCAACTCGCTGATCTGCTCTGGCTGCGCCTGCTCCTTCAGAGACTCTGCCAACTGACTCTGCAGCCCCTGCAGTACCGTTTTCTGCTCATTGATCCAATCTATGAGTTGGAAGATCTCCATGTCGCCCACGCCAAATGAAGACAGGGTTTCTCTTACGTCGCTACGCATCAGTGCGAGCTGCGCCACGATCACGCCAAGCTCCTCAACAAAAGTCGCCTGCTGCTCTAACTCCGTGATCTTATCACGCACCTGTTCCAGGCCCGAAGCAATGGCTTCCGACTGCTCGATCATGGTACCAAGATAGCTGACCGCGAGATTTGCGAAATCGGTTGGCTCTAGGAACTGCGCCATCATGAGCATAAAGCTCGCCGTCTGAAGATAGCTTTGGATCTGGTTTAGTAACTCCTTATTCTGTAATAGCTCTGCCACTCTGGCCGTCAGTACGTCAATTGCCTGATCCAAGGTCAGATCCTGCCCCGTCAGTTCCTTCACCGTCTTTAGGATCTCTTCCTGTGCAAGGCGGATCGCTTCTTTTCGCTCGGCCAGCTCTCCTTCTGCGTCCTGTACTTCCTTCAGATTCCCCTTGAGCGTAGAGAGCTGCGCTTCCAAAGATGCCTGCAAAGCATCCAACTCATCACGCTTAGACTTGAGTTCCTTCTTCTTTGCCTCAAGCTCCGCCTTCGCCTTTTCTAGCTCCGCCTTCTTTTCATCGAGAAGCTTTTGCTGCGCCTTTAACTCCTTTTCCAGCGCATCCAGCTGTGCCTTCTTTTCCTCGAGGTCCTCTTTATTCTTCGAAAGCTCCTTAAGCGCATCCTCTGCTTCCTGAAGCTTTTGATCTAGCTCTGCCCTGTTTTTCTCCAGTTCCTCCTGCGCATCATGAAGCTGCGCCAAAGCATCTTCGCGCTCCTTGTTTGCCTCATTCTCCTGCTGCGCGAACTCCTTACTCTTTTCGCCTAATTCTTCCTCCGCAGCAGTTACGTCCGGATTTTCGATCGTCGCAAGCAAGGCTCTAGGCGCATAGAGAAAGCCCAGATCCGCAACACTGACGTCAATCGCACCCACCTGGCGCGCGCCTAGCATTTCCGGCCTTGAAACGATCGCGCCGACAACGAGCTCCATCTCCTCCTCGCCCATGCGCAGAGTGATGGTATCGCCTACCCGAAAATCATTGTCCTTTGCGAACTGATACTCCAAAAGGACCGCATCGTCTCGCTTTTCACCCGACGCTTCCCAGGTAAAAAACTTCTGGAATTCCTCCTCGTCGTAAGTCATGGCTTGCACTGAAAGATATCTGCCATCCTTACCCAATACGACCATGTATCCAACGAGTCTGGCATCCACGGCTTGTACGCCCGACACCGCCGCGACTTTCTCCATCGCGTCCCTTGTCGTGACCACGGTGGTGATGACGGCGTCGGGATATTCCATGTCGCGTACGTAGCTCTCCAAGCTATTTCGAAGCGACAAAGCGCCACTCGCCATGCCGGACGCGATGCCACAGCCGAGCGATGCGATGAGGAGCATCGCAATGAAAAGTCTTCCATATTTTTTTAAGATGGCACGGAAAAAACTTTTCTTCATTCGATTACCACTCTATCCTCTCCACGGAAACAGGTGACTCATTTTCGGTAACAGAAACTATTTTTCCATCTCTCATGGTGATCACGCGATCTCCCATCTGCGCGATCTCCTTCGTATGCGTTACGATCAGTACCGTCTTTTTATGCTTGCGGGACAGCGTCTCTAGCTCAGCGAGGATCTGTTTTCCCGTCTCATAATCCAGTGCGCCCGTCGGCTCATCACAAAGAAGCATGTCCGCTTTTCCTGCCAACGCTCTCGCAATGGCAACGCGCTGCTGCTCACCGCCGGAAAGATGCGAAGGATACTTCTTTTTCTTATCCTGGATTCCCACCAATTCCAACACGTGATCCACGATCTGCGGATCCTTTTTCGCATCCGCCGTCAGCGCCACGTTCTCATACACCGTCATCTCGCCGATAAGGTTAAAGGCCTGAAACACAAAGCCGACATTATTCTTTCGATACTTCGTCAGGTCTCTGTCCTTTAAGTGACTGATCTCCTTGCCGCGAAACCAGATGCTGCCGCCGTCCGGCTGATCCATGCCGCCGAGCAAGTTCAGAAGCGTTGACTTCCCGCTGCCGCTGCTGCCGAGGATGACCAAAAGCTCGCCCTCGAATACGTCAAGGTCGATGCCGTCCAGCGCCTTTACGGCGCTCTCCTTATCACCATAGGTCTTTCGCAGGTCACGAACCTCTAAGATCTTTTCCATAAGCGTCTCTCCTTATTTCTTCGACCGCTTTTCCAGTAACTTAATGGCGCCCACGTACCCAAAGTAAAGCAGGTGAAATGCTGCAATAATGATCGCGCTGTAAATGATCACGCGGATCGGATACGACTCTGGGAAGATGGGAATGTCTAATTTCAAGTAAAAGTAATTCGCCTCCGGGATCGACAGATTCGCGATGGAAGCCGGAATCGCCATCAATAACATTAAGCCATACGAAAGCCAAAGGTACTTATATTTTGGGCGTTTCTTATGGATCGTCATCGCGTAGATCGTACAATAGATCGGCAGCAGGTGCTCTAGCCAAAACTGATAATAGCGGAAGTAGGTCGGCCCACAGCGCGAGATCACGATCGGCGAAACAATGGCGATTCCTGCCCCGACGAGGGTCACAAAGAAATTGATGCCAAACAGCGTATCATTGAGTGAGATGATCATGTATACGCAACAAATCAGGCCCCACTGACAAAGCTGGATCGGGAGCTTATTCATCATGTTATTTTTCCCGTACTCATCTCCCACGTACAACAGCCGCCAAAAATAAGACATCTCTGCCATCAGCATCACGAAGGATATCACATACCGAAAACCCTTCTCATTCTTCCAGCCGCGGAGCTTGTCCTGATACTTCACCGTAAAGATCACCGCAACCACGAGCACAATGATCGGCAGGAAATGCCAGATCCCCAAAGTCTGAAAATCTCCCGGCTCACCATATCCAAAAAATCCTTTGCTATAGTATTCGTACATAGGCGCACCCTCCTACCATAAATATACCACAAAAAAGCCCCATGCGTCTATGCATGGGGCCAAGTTTCATACAAAATCAAGCAAAAATCTTCCAAAATCTGACGCTATCACGACCGTACGCGAATCCAACTTCACAACCTTTGCTATGTCAAATACCGTTTTCATCAGTTCCATCTATGGAAATTCTCCTGCTACTACTCTTTATCCAAATTCGCCTTGAACTCAACTGCTTCGCTTAGAATCATGTATTTGCAGGCAATCATTCTTTCGTCGATAAAACTTAAGCCAATCATTCCAATCGATTTTATTCTGCCGTCCTGGTATTCCTTATACAGGTCACTCAGCGCGTTCATAAAGGCATGCGTGTTTTTAAAGCCCTCATCTTCAACATATGTTTTTTGAAGCAGCGCAACATCATTGGTTGAAGTCATGTAAACATTCTGAATGCCAGTTGGCAACAAAGAACTGGCTAGCGCAAGCCCTTTCTTCTTTTCCACGATTTCTTTGTAGTAATCAACCGACATTTCATCAGGTAAAGCCGCGATATAGTCCGAAAGATCGAAGATTTTCCCATCTGCCACGAGCGCACAATATGCTCGATCAGGCTTTCTCATAACAATGTCGTATTCTCCAACATTCACATAATAATCCGGAACTTTCTTTTCTTTGGATCTCCACTTCAATCCCTCTGCGGTAGAAAACGACGAGAGCGTTACGTCCGTACTAAAAGTTAGGGTTGTGATTTGGTCCTTATCCTTTATGTTAATTCCGCATTCCAAATGCTTTTCTTGTGATATTTCCTTCATT
>JAFPRF010000214.1 GCA_017400965.1 Lachnospiraceae bacterium | reverse complement strand
GTCCTTGCTTGCATCCGCAAACTGCGTCTTTACGGCGTTCATCACGGGCTTTACGTCCGGATGTGCCTGGCAGGGATGCTCGCCGGCCATTCTTGCCTTCTCCGCCTTCTGGATGTCCTTTGCAAGGCCTACGTAATTGGGATCCTTACGGCTCAGGGTAAACTCAGCCAATCCCAAAGGATTGGAACGATAGGAACTCGTCTCACCGGAAGGAATGAGCTCATCGGTCGTCGTAACGGGATCATGAATCTCGCTGACTACGCGGAGCACAAGGTTCTCAGGCAGCGCGCCCATTGCAGGCCAGTCCTTAATGTTGGGACCAAAGTGGATCTCCGCATTGGGATCAGCTACGCCCTTAGAGTCAAATACGCGGTTCGCGTAAATCTTGGAATCAAAGTGATACTTGTACTTGCCAAACTCTCCGTCGAAGTCGGTTGCGGGAGTAAGCACGCCCTTGTTTGCAGCCGTTGCCGCGATGGATCTTGCATCCATGAGGGCCACGGAAGAAATCTGACCATTCTGGAGCTTACTTCCCTCTCTGTTGGGGAAGTTTCTGGTAGAGTGACGAATGCTAAAGGCATTGTTTGCAGGCGTATCTCCTGCGCCAAAGCAAGGTCCGCAGAATGCCGTCTTCATGATGGCACCGGTCTCAAGGATCGTTGCCGCACAGCCATTTCTGATCAGCTCCATGTATACGGGCATGGATGCGGGATATACGCTCAAGGTGAACTCGTCAGCGCCAATGTACTGACCCTTTAAGATGTCAGCTGCCGCGCAGATGTTCTCGAATCCGCCACCGGCACAACCAGCGATGATACCCTGATCTACGATGAACTTACCGTTCTTAACCTTATCCTTCAGATGATAGTCAACGGCACCGTCCAGGCTTACCAGCGCTCTCTTCTCGGTCTCGTCAAGGATGTCGAGAAGGTTTGCATTCAGCTCCTCGATGGTATAGGTGTTGCTGGGATGGAACGGCATTGCGATCATGGGACGGATCGTGGACAGATCGATCTTGATCATGCCGTCATAGTATGCCACCTCGCCAGGATTGAGTTCCTTGTAATCCTCACTGCGGCCATGAATGTCATAGAACTCCTTGATCTGATCGTCCGTCTTCCAGATGGAGGACAGGCAGGTCGTCTCAGTCGTCATAACGTCGATGCCGATACGGAAATCTGCGGAAAGGCTCGCAACGCCAGGACCCACAAACTCCATTACCTTATTCTTGACGTAGCCATTCTTGAATACAGCGCCAATGATCGCAAGCGCAACGTCCTGAGGGCCAACGCCCTTTACGGGTGCACCGGTCATGTATACGCCGACAACGCCAGGCATGTTAATGTCATAGGTCTGGTTCAGGAGCTGCTTTACAAGCTCGGGACCGCCCTCGCCCATTGCCATGGTTCCCAATGCGCCGTAACGGGTATGGGAATCACTGCCCAGGATCATTCTGCCGCCGCCTGCGAGCATCTCTCTCGCAAACTGGTGAATGACTGCCTGATGAGGGGGTACGTAAACACCGCCGTATTTCTTTGCGCAGGAAAGGCCAAACATGTGGTCATCCTCGTTGATGGTACCGCCAACTGCGCAGAGGGAGTTATGGCAGTTTGTCAGCACGTAAGGCATGGGGAACTTCTGAAGTCCTGAAGCCCTCGCGGTCTGAATGATGCCAACGAACGTAATGTCATGGCTGGTCAGCTTGTCAAAACGAATCTTTAACTTCTCCATATTGCCAGAGGTATTATGACTTTCCAAAATACCATACGCGATGGTATTCTTCGCTGCCTCCGCCTTGGAAATCTCCTTCCCAGTCTTTGCCTTGATGGCTGCGGAAGCCTCAGGCGTTTCAGCAATGATCTCGGTGCCGTTAATCAAATACGCACCGCCCTGCAGTAATTCGATCATGATTTTCCTCCTAGTTGTTCATTCAAAATAACGGAATTCCACCGTCCACTAATCCAGTTTTTGATTATAAAGGATTCCCCTTGGATATGCAAGGAAAAAATATACCATGTCCTTCCTTTCGTGATCGTTATCTTTTGATTCTCCTGCTTTGCTTATCCGCATATAGTTTTTCATCCGCACGCATCATACATTCCTGCATGGTATCCTTTTCATCCCGGAGTTCTTCATAGCCGATACTGGCTTCCAGCGCATACGGCAATTGGTTCTCCTCTTTCTTTTTCGCCAGATTTTCGCGGATCACGTCCACGAGCTGCTCAGGATGATTTTTCTCCTCCGGATTTTGGAGAATGATCGTAAATTCGTCCCCGCCATATCTCCCAAGAAAGATCGGCGTTCTAACCCTTTCACAGGTGCGTTTCAGCGCTTCTGCCGCCAGGATCAGCGCCCGATCCCCTTCTGCATGCCCATAGGTATCGTTGATCTGCTTAAAATGATCCAGGTCCATCAACATAACAAAAATCTTTACGTTGTCCTGATATTTTAACTGATCCACGTACCGGTTGATCTGCCCGCGGTTGTTAAGGCGGGTAAGCGCATCTACGGAGATTCTTGCCTGCATGCTCTGAATATAGAAAAATAACAGCATCACCGTAACGCCAAAACAAAACGCCGGAGAATTCAAGAACAGAATCTGAAGTATGCCAAAAAGCAAAACGGCAATGGGATAGATTCCGATAAGCCGGTAAATCTTCTTATCCTCCCTTGTTTCAGCCTTGCTTGCATTCTTCATGGACAATCCCAATGCAACCAAAAGATAAACCGCCGGAGCCGCAACGTGCAGGAGATGATACATGTCGTTTAGTTCTCCCGCCTCACTGATCCAATAATATGGCTTGATAACGTAGGCAATGACAATCCCCAAAATGGATATGGTCATGGGCATACGGCAGATGATTCTGTTCCTTTTGCTTTTCCAGAACGTCATTCCTTCCGACACTGCCATGTACATGAACCATTCAAACGCCATTAGGCTCAGCAACACATAGTTCGTAAAATTAAAAAATATGATCAGAACGCGGATCTTCGGAATCTGCCCTCCAAGTATGGCAGCCCAGAAAATGTCCGAAGTAAAATACAAAATATGCGCGATAATAGTGCGGTTGAACCAGATCTGTTTCTCTTGTTTGGTATTATGCAGCCAATCATTGCCAAGAATGATCAGCAGAATCAGAATGCTAACGATGTTTCCTTCCGCATAGCCGATAAAATAATCATTTCCCATATATGTTATCGCCTCCTTAGAAATCTGCGATGATCCTGCATTATTATAACATAGTTTTTGAGAATTTTTAACCTATTGTGAAAAATAACCTGATAATGCGACAAAAAAGCCCGGTCCAAAAGGGCCGGGCTTACGTCCAACTTCTTCAAATTTTTACAATCCTCTGACTGCTCTTCACGGCCGCCAGCATGTATCCACCGTATAGTAACACCATTACAATGCTTGTTACCAGAATGCCATAGCCTGCGTCAATGGAAAGGAGGGCCTGCAGGGAGGACTTTGCAAAGCGCACGCCAAAGATGGAATGCACCGCCGCAATGCACATGGGAAGCAGGAAAAAGATTCCAATCTGAGCAAAGAGTGCATGATGCAGCGTCTTCTTGCCACATCCAAGCTTCTTTAAGACGTCATACCTTCCCTGAGAATCGATGGACTCCGATAAAGCCTTCAGGGACAAAATTGCCGCGCTCGAAAGAAGGAACACCACGCCCACGTAGGTCACCAGAAACGTAACCATCATTGCCAAGCCATTATTGGATTCACGGATGCCGATTTTCGTTCCCACCATCATGTGGTGATCCGCAATATTCATGGCATATTCCGTTAAATCCCCTCCGTAAACCAGCTTGTTTAGCATGTTATCCAGTTCCCTTCGTTCCTGTTTTCCCTTCGCCTGATAGTCACCAGCCGCAATATAATTGGCGGGAACGAAAATTCCTTCCTCCACGGCCCTCGAAGCAACCTCATCCGATACAATAAGGGTTCCCGTATCCATGCTGATTCCCGACATCATCAGGAAATGATTCAGACACTGCGTGGAAGCAGGCTTTAATACGTGACTGCCAACGGGAATCTCAAGGCCATCCTGCATGGCTTTATCGCGGGCAGAGGCAAACATATCATAAGAGCATACGGCAAGGTACTCATCCCCGGAAAGCTCAGCCTCCTCCTGGCCGTACATCCGCATCAGCTGATTATAATCAGAGACGGAAATAAACTGTGCGGGATAACCCCAAAAGATGGCCAACGGGAATTGCTCCTTCAGCTCCTTGATAAAACCTCCCATAGTCTCCTCAAAAGCAAGCCCCTGATGCGCATAGACGGGGACCTCCACGTAACCTGGTTTTGCCCAATCAGCCATGGGATGCCCCACCTGTTCCAAATACTGCGACACCTTCACGCCGTCATCTCTTTGAATGCTGAAATCCACCGGCGTCTTTTCCCTTGCACTCCCCTGAAACTGATTTGCCATGGAGAATCCAATGACGAAGGAAAGCATGGTCGCAAAGAGCATTAGGCAAATGATCCCCATGGCGATGGAAGAACTGCGAAGTCCGCTGCAAAACTGCCGAAGCACAAAGGCATTCAGCTTCCGAAAATAGAACCCATTAAAACGCCTGAACACCTCCATAAGGAACCCGGCCAGCGACCGAAACAGCACCATGTTTGCAACAATGCCAATCAAGATCAGCCGGACCATTTCCTTGAAAACAATCTGGTCTGAACAAAAGCCCACCCGGTAATATGCATATCCAAGAGCTACCGCGGAGAGAATAAATAATACCAAATTGACTACGGAGCCACTGACAATGTTGGTCTCCGGCTTCTTCCCGGCGGAAAGAAGATCCACCAGGCGGTACTTTGTAATCGCCCCGGCGTGAAAAATAAGAACCACCAGATTCATGACAATAAAGGAAATCATGGTCTTACCCGTTGCCGCGAGGGAAAAACGAAACTGATAATTGCTCAGGTCTGCATCAAAGAAATTACCCACAAGAAATGACAGGAACTGGGAACCCAGAATGCCAACACATAGTCCGATGCCTAAAGAGATCAGGCCCGCGATCACCGTTTCGCAGAATAAGATTTTCGACACCTGCCTCTTACCCATGCCAAGGAGGAGATAGATGCCAAATTCCTTTTTCCTTCTGCGGATCAGAAAATTATTTGCATAGATGATTAAAAATCCCAAGACAAACGCCACGCCAATGGACGCTCCCGTAAGCAGCGAGGTCATCATCTTGATCACCTCATAACCGGAATCCGTCAGGTCGTTTACCAATGCCTGGTCTCCGATGGCATTAAAAATATAAAAAATCGCAACGCCAAGGATCAGGGTAATAAAATACACCACGTAATCGCTGACGCTCTTTTTCATGTTTGTAAAAGCTAATTTCCACGTATTCATCCCGCACCACCTTCTCGAATAGCTGAATCCTCTGTCATTATGCCATCTCATCTGCATCTCCGCCAAGAAGAGATTGCACCTGAATAATGCGATTAAAGAAGTCCTTACGATCCTCCTTCTCTTCTCTCCGAAGCTCCGTAAACAGCTTTCCGTCCTTGATAAAAAGGATGCGGGAGGCGTAGCTGGCGCTGAGGGCATCGTGCGTAACCATCATAATGGTTGAGCCCAGCTCATGATTTAAGGTCAGGAGACTTTCAAGAAGCATGCGGGATGACTTTGAATCCAACGCACCCGTTGGCTCATCTGCCAGAATCAGCTTCGGATCCGTTACAACGGCTCTGGCGCAGGCCACGCGCTGCTTTTGTCCACCTGACATTTGATAGGGATACTTTTCCAGCACCTCCGTAATTCCAAGCTTCGCCGCGATCTTCTCCACCTTCTCCTTAATCTCTTTCGCCGGGACCTTCTGAATCGACAGCGCCAGCGCAATGTTTTCAAAGGCCGTCATGGTATCCAGCAGATTAAACTCCTGAAAAATAAACCCCAGCTCGTCACGCCGAAATGCATT
>JAFPRF010000213.1 GCA_017400965.1 Lachnospiraceae bacterium | reverse complement strand
TGCGGAGGAGATCAAGAATAATACTACGGTCGAGCGAGTTTTTTCGTCTACAGGCATGAACTCTGACAGGACTGCAGAAGATCGTTACGTGCTTACTTACACGAGAATCTTAACGGACATTCCCGGATTTCATAAGGATCTCGAGCAATATGAGATCTATAACGGGCGCGTTGACAGGGAGACTTTCGATAAGATCATTTTTTCCAGATATGCAAAGTGGCACGGAGACAATCAGGTTTTCGAGTGCTCCATCTTTCAAAACATTGTGGAGAATCAGATCCTGTTCTTTGAGATGACGGATGATGAGATCGTGGCGTTTTACAAGGAACTGGCACGGGTCATCCATGTGGAGAATTACCGAATCCTCTATTTGGACGTACCATGGGTGGCCGGTGCACTGGAGATCATCCGAAAGGAGCGCGTGGACGTAGAGGGGAATGAGATGTGGTTTCCGCTGATGCTGGGATTCCTTGAGGATTGTCCTTATGGGAAAAAACATGGCCTGAAAGGTTTTGACGGACTGGTGAAGCATCTGGAGCACAGGAAGGCGCTGGAGCTTCGAATCCTTAAGGAGGTATTTCCAGAGCATGCGGTCATCCTACCGTCGAAGGATTATGATCTGGGAAGCATGGACTTTTAAGAATGAATTGGGGGAATGTGGATTGACAAATGTTTTAGAGAAGGCAAAAGCCTTTTATGATTTAGAGAATTTTGAGTTTGAACAAGTGGGCGGACATGATGGCGGAAGGAATCTCGTCTATGTCTGTAAACAAAATGGTGAGAAGAAATATGTTTTAAGGGTTTCCGCACTGGGCGACAGGACAATGGAGGACTATGAGGCGGAGACGGAATTCGTGCATTACCTCGCAGAACATGGTGCGCCCGTGGCAGACGTAATCCCGTCGAAGAAGGGAAAGCTTGTGGAGTGTCTGGTAAGTAAGTCAGGAGTAAGGAATATGGCGAACGCGGAATGCTTTGTATCCTTATTTGCGTATGCCAAAGGAGTTCTTCTTAGCGAGAACGGATATCATTACAGAGAGGGAGCGCCGATTACGGAACTTTTCTACAACATGGGAAAGACGATCGGCGCGATCCACAGGCTTTCGAAGCAATATCGGCCCAAGCACAAAAGGCAGCAGTATTTTGACAAGTACAACATGGAGTATATCGGCAAGGTGATCCCGGATGCTTATGCGGAACTGAAGGCAGCCATCGCGGATCGCCTGGAGAAGTTTAAGGCGCTGCCCATAGATCCGGAGAGCTATGGCCTAGTGCATTTTGATTTCAGCGACGGGAATTATCACGTGGATCTCAGCGACGGCGCCATTACGACCTTTGATTTTGATAACTGCATTTACTGTTGGTATCTGTTTGACCTTGCGCATCTTTGGACGCACGGCGTTGGCTGGTGCATGTGGATCGAGGACGGGGAAGAGCGCCTTAAGTTCATGAAGGAGTACTATTTTGCAACGGTCCTTGATGGGTACCGGAGTGAGACGAGCCTTCCTGAAAACCTGCTTGAACAGCTGCAGCTTTTCATTGACATGGTGCTGATCGAAGGCATCGTGGACGAGTTTGAGTGTGCTGCAAGGGAAGGCGAGGAGATCGATCCTGAGGATATAGAGGATTACGCAAAATGCCTGGTGGAAAACATTCCCTACGCAGGCGTTGGAGTGGATTTATAAAGCTTGAACTCCTTTCATAAATGGGGAAATGCAAAAAACATGGCGCCGCGTTTGAAAACGTTACGGACGAAACAAAGAAAAATACCTTTCAAAAGATGCTTTCGAGGGTGATGATCGATGCGTCATATGGTATACTTTATTATGAGGGAGAGCCCGTGGCATGTGCTTCCATTGCAGTGGAGCGTGGCTATGCGCTCTTACATAACGTAATCGTCACTTCCAGCATGCGGGGGAAGGGACTTGGTGAAAAGCTTTGCCGCGCCATGATCGCAAAGGCGAAAGAGATGGGGGCTGAGCACGTGTTCCTGCAGGTTGTTCAGTCAAACCAGGTGGCGATGAATCTATATAAAAAGTTAGGTTTTCAAAAGGATTATACTTACTGGTATATGAAGAAGGCTTAAGGCTTGGGTGACTGACGAAGGCGCCTTACGTTGACGCATTGGGGGACGGAAAATGTATTATCATGCATCAAGGACGCCGGGAATCCGGCAATTAGAGCCGCGAATCTCAAACCATAACATGCCGCTGATCTATTTTTCTAAAAAGCGTGAAAACGTGCTGGTTTACTTAAGCAATGCCGTTGAAAAGTATTGCAAGGAACAGGGTTTTGCGTACGACGGGCCGTGGTCGAAATGGGGCCCGTACGGGTTTGAAAAGGACGGGAGACTGCGGTTCGAGGAGTATTATCCAAATGCTTTGGAGAGCACGTATCGGGGCGTGTCAGGATATGTTTATGAGGCGGCGGAAGTCCAGGATTCCGGATTTGCTTTGCAGATTCCGGATGCCGTGACGAGTGAGATCCCCGTGGACGTAACGGGTTCTGAATTTGTTGCGGATGCGTTCGAGGAGCTTCTTCGCGCAGAGCGGGAGGGACTGATCACGATTCTGCGGCATAAAGATTTATCTCCGCAAAAGAAGGAGTGGATTCGAAAGACCATGCGGCAGGAATATGCAGATGCAAAGGATCATCCGGAATATCAATTCTTTTTACGTGGCACCTTCCCGGAACTTTTTGAGTAAGAACTGAAGGGTAGCAGAGGATATTTTTCATAATTTTTCATAATGACGGTGAGAGAGGAAGACTATGGAGATAAGAGAGGGCGAACTACGCATTCGGGACGTGGGCATAGAGGATTGTGAGAAGCTGGCAAAGTGGTGGAATGACGGCAAGGTCATGGCACATGCAGGGTTTCCAAATGGACTTGGAACGACGGCGGCGGAGATTTGGGACAAGGTTTCCAGCGACACGGATGATACCAGAAGGCGCTTGATCATTGAGTATCAAGACAGTGCGATCGGAGAGACGAATTATTATCATCTCGGGGACCACGTTGCGGAGATTGGGATCAAGATCTGTGACGAAACCTATCAGGAAAAAGGGCTCGGGAAAAAGATCCTGAGCATGCTGATCAGAGAGCTGTTTTCCATGGGCTACGAGAAGATCATTTTGGACACCAATCTGAAAAACACCAGGGCGCAACACGTCTATGAGACTTTGGGATTCCGAAAGCTTCGGGTAAACATGGATTCCTGGAAGAATCAGCTGGGAGAGTTGCAATCCTCGGTGGATTATGAACTGGTACGAGAAGATTTTGTGGATCACAGATAGGGGGGGCAGACATGGAGACAAAGTATTATGAAGTCGTGAGTATTGATGGAGACTATGCAAATTTAAGGCGGACGGACATCGAATCCGATGATTTAAAGCTCGTGGCAAGGGCACTTTTGCCTGCTGAAATTAATGAGGGCAGCCAGCTGAAATATGAGATGATGGAATATGAACTGATATAGGCATATGAGAGGTTGAGTAAATGAAGATTAAGAGGTTAGAAGGCAAAGAAAGATATGATGCCTATTTGACGGCTGTGTATTGCTTTCACATGCGCGTGGATGACGTGGAAGCGGAGCGTGAAAGGTGTGAAGCCGAAACGATTGAGGATTGGGGTGCCTTTGATGAAAACGGTGCGCTGATGGGAAGGATCATCAATCACAAGTTTGACTTTTACTTGGACGGAAAGACCGTGAGAAGCGGGGGCATCGGCGGAGTTGCAACGCTTCCGGAGTATCGTAATAAGGGCGTGATCAAGGAAATTTTCAAGGAATTGCTTCCTGCGGCATACAAGGACGGAGAGGTGCTTTCCGCGCTGTATCCCTTTAAGCATGAGTTTTATCGGAAGGCCGGCTATGAGGTGGTGCCGGCTTGGAACGAATATTCCCTGACGCCTGGGCTGCTCTGTAACTATCGCTTTGACGGTGAGGTCTGCAAGTGGAACATGGGGGATCCCGTAACGGATTTCATGACGGTTTATAACGCATTTGCACCGCAGTTTAACATGGCTTTGGCACGCACGGAGGCGTGTATGCTGGACCACCTAAAGGTGGATAAGCCCTACATTGACAGGAAGTTTTCCTATGTGATGAAGCAGGACGGAAAGCCCATTGCCTATATCATTTTCACGGATATCCGACATGATCCCGCCGCCATTTTGGAAGTGGAGGAATGTGCCTGGACGGGGCGCGATGGCTTCCATGCCATCTTGGGATTCCTGGCTAGATTTGAGGCAGACTATGGCACGATCAAGCTGACCCTACCGAAGGGAATCGACCTGCTTCGCATCGTGCAATCGCCCCTTGCCTATGACATTGAAAAGATACCGCAGCAAAATTTCATGGTTAGGGTGATCAATGCGAAAAAGCTTTTGGAGGCAATCTATAAGCCTGCGGATTGTGATTTTACGGTCAAGGTGTCGGACGAACTGATCGCGGAAAATAACGCGACCTATCGCGTGCAGGCAGATGGGGTGAAGGCGAGCAGAAAAGAGAAGGCAGACCTTGAACTCAATGAGCGTGCGCTGGCGCAGCTGGCGGTCGGGAGCCTGAATCTGGACGAGGCAATGCTTCGCAAGGACGTGACCATAAACGCGAAGGAAGAGATGCTAAGGCGCGTCTTCATCGAAAAGAAGATTTTTGTTGGAGAACATTTTTAGGAGATTTGAGAAATGGAAAAATATATTGAGGGAAATAAAGCCGCTTGGGAAGAGGCTTTTGAAAACAGAGACGCCTCTTGGGGAGCGGACATCGTAGAAAGAATACAAAAGGAAGACTACCCGTTTTTTAATCAAGAGACGCAGGCCGTACTGAAGATGATCAACACGCAAGGGATGGCGATCGGTCAGTTCTGCTGTAATAACGGGCGCGAGCTCCTTTCCCTTGTGAAAAGCGGAAAAGCAAAGAAGGGCGTCGGCTTTGACATTGCGGAGAATCAGGTAGCCTTCGCCAATGAAAAAGCAAAGGAACTAAATCTCCCTTGCGAATTTGAGGCTGTCAATATCTATGACATTGACGACCGCCATAAGGAAGAGTTCGATGTTGTGATCATCACCATAGGCGCGCTCTGCTGGTTTGAGGATTTGGATCGGTTCTTTGCCATCGTAGCAAAGTGTATGAAGCCTGGCGCCGTCATTGTGATCAATGAACAGCACCCTTGCACAAACATGCTCGCAACGCAAGGGGACGAGCCTTACTCTCCGGAGCACAAAAAGGAGTGCCATTATTCCTACTTCGAGCATAAGTGGGAAAGCAACGGCGGTATGTACTACATGACGCAAAAGTGCTATAAATCTAAGACATTCACCGATTACACCCATTCCATGTCCGAGATCATGACGGGAATGTGCAATAACGGGATCGTCATTACGGGACTGCAGGAATTTGACCATGACATTAGCGGAGGGTTCCCCGAAGTTGATCAAAGCGGATATCCTCTTTCCATGATCCTGCAGGGCAGGAAAGACGCGTAATTTCTGTGACAAACAATTAGGAAAGGACGAAGATAATGAAAGTAAAAGAAAGTGAATACTTAAAATCAAAAAAACCGATATTGAAAAAGCTGCTCGATAAGCTTCTTACTAAGTATGAGTATGCTTCCATTCTTGCGAACGATTCCAAGAGCACCAATTATAGCGTTTCTAAGACAGGTACCAATATCTCGGAGGACGGAACGTTATCTGAACGCGGATTCTGCGTGAAAGTATATGATAACGGAAAAGCAGCCGAGTACAGCTTCAGTGCCATAGAAGAGGATACCGTGGATGTGATATTCGAGGAGATCACCGAAAGACTGGATACTCTGGGAAAAACCTTGCCTGACGGAGTTACGGCCTTTGGCTTTAACGGCGTTGAAGATGAGAAGCTTTATCTTAACGAGAGTACGGAATATGTAGTTGACCCCGAAGAAAAGGGAGACAATAACATTATTGATCTTTTGGCGCGTATTTCAGAAAAAGGACTCGCATATGATGAGAAAATCATAGACTGTTATGTGGCATTTTCTTATCAGAAGTATTCAAAGATGTTCTTGTCCAAAAATAAAGATCTTACCCAGAACGTGATGTGGTCATGCGGCTATATCGTAGCCATGGCGAAGGACGGAGAAGAGATCCAAAACGGGTACAAGCCCGTATCCATGCTGGGTGGTATCGAAGTGCTGGATACCTTGGAGGATAGACTCGAGGATGCATGCAAGACGGCGATCGAGCTGCTTTCTGCGGAGCCCATGATCCCCGGTGAATATGACTGTATCTGTGAGCCTGACGTAACCGGCATGATCGTGCATGAAGCCTTCGGACACGGCGTAGAGATGGATATGTTTGTAAAGGACAGAGCGCAGGCCAAGGAGTTTATTGGGAAGCAGGTAGCCTCCGAACTGATCACCATGCATGACGGCGCATGCACCATCCCGCAGGTAGCCACATACTTTTTCGATGATGAAGGGGTAGTAGCACATGATACCGTCATTATCGAGAAAGGCATCCTGAAAACCGGTATCTGCGATGCGCAGTCAGCCATGCATCTCGGGGTGGCAGGCACGGGTAACGGCAGACGTCAGGATACCACAAGAAAAGCGTATACCAGAATGACCAACACCATATTTGAAGCAGGTACAAGCAAGGTGGAGGATATGATCGCATCCGTCAAATACGGATTTTTACTCTGCCAGCCTTCTTCCGGCATGGAAGATCCGAAAAACTGGGGCATACAGCTCATGGTTGACATCGCAAGGGAAATCAAGGACGGAAAGCTTACCGGAAAGATCTTCTCGCCCATCGTGATGACGGGTTACGTACCTGATCTGTTAAAGTCGATCTCCATGATATCAGACAGTATCGAAGCAGGTGGTACAGGTTACTGTGGCAAGGGCTATAAAGAGTGGGTTAAGGTATCGGACGGCGGTCCTTACATCAAGGCAAGAATTCGTTTAGGGTAATCGCAGAAGGAAAATTGAGAGGTACAATATGAAAGAAAAAATCCTGGCCTCCTTAAAGAGGCTTCACATTGAAGA
>JAFPRF010000212.1 GCA_017400965.1 Lachnospiraceae bacterium | reverse complement strand
CATTGGCAGTACGGAACGTACTGCCAATGACCAAATACTCTTTAGATATTAAACAGGATAAGCGCCGTTCTTGGTGTCGGCAACGGTCTGGTCAACCTTCTCCTGCTGTGCCTGACGATATTTGAAGAAGTCAGTAGCAACCTGAGGGAACAATGCATAGGAAAGCACGTCCTCATCCTGCTGCTTCCATTCCTTCATCTCGCTCTCGAGCTTATCCAGCTCGTTGGGGATCAGGTCTGCGGGACGGCAGGTGATTCTCTTCTCGCCAGGGATAACCTTGTCGATGACTTCCTGGCTCATGGGCTTGATGGTTTGGCCATACTCGCCGCGGAGCACTGCCTTGGTCTCCTTGGTAGCCATCTTGTAACGCTCGCCCATCAGCACGTTGAACACTGCCTGCGTACCAACGATCTGGGAAGAAGGCGTAACCAGAGGGGGCTCACCGAGATCCTTACGAACTCTGGGAATTTCCTTAAGCACGTCATAGTACTTATCTTCTGCGTTCTGCTCCTTCAGCTGGCTCACCATGTTGGAAAGCATACCGCCGGGTACCTGGTAAAGCAGAGTCTTAATGTCAACGCCCATTACCTTAGGATTCAGCAGGCCATTCTTCAAGCACTCATCTCTGTAAGGACGGAAGTAATCAGCGATCTCAGCGAGGAGGTTCTGATCATAACCGGTGTCATAAGGCGTACCCTTGAAGGTTTCTACCATAACCTCGGTTGCGGGCTGTGAAGTACCCATTGCGAACGGGCTCATTGCACAGTCGATCACGTCTACGCCTGCCTCTACGGCCTTTAAGTAGGTCATGCCTGCCACGCCAGAGGTGTAGTGCGTATGCAGCTGGATGGGAAGCTTTGTTGCGCTCTTCATTGCAGCGATCATCTCGGAAGCCTTGTAAGGAACAAGCAGACCTGCCATGTCCTTGATACAGATGGAATCTGCACCCATCTCCTCGATCTTCTTTGCCATGTCCATCCAGTAGTCGATGGTATAAGCATCGCCAAGGGTGTAAGAAAGAGCAACCTGTGCATGGCCGCGGCCTTCCTGAACCTTGAACTTATTGGTAGCGTCTACGGCTGCCTGCAGGTTTCTCAGATCGTTCAAGCAGTCGAAGATACGGATGATGTCGATACCGTTGGAGATGGACTTCTGTACGAAGTACTCTACCACGTCATCAGCATAAGGTCTGTAACCTAAGATGTTCTGACCACGGAACAGCATCTGCAGCTTCGTGTTCTTGAATCTGTCGCGGAGCTTACGAAGTCTGTCCCAGGGATCTTCCTTCAGGAAACGAAGCGCTGCGTCGAAGGTAGCGCCGCCCCAACACTCTACGGAATGATAGCCTACCTTATCCATCTTCTCTGCGATGGGGAGCATCAGCTCGGTGGGCATTCTCGTTGCGATCAGGGACTGGTGTGCGTCACGAAGGACGGTCTCAGTGATCCCAATCGGTTTCTTTTCTATTTCAGCCATTGTAATTTCCTCCATAAATTAGTTTTTAGAATACTCCGAACACGGCCATGAACGTACCAGCCGCAACTGCGGTACCGATAACACCTGCCACGTTAGGTCCCATGGCATGCATCAGCAGGAAGTTCGTAGGATCTGCCTCAGCACCAACCTTCTGGGATACACGCGCTGCCATGGGCACTGCGGATACGCCGGCGGAACCGATCAGCGGGTTCGTCTTTCCCTTGGTAATGAGCATCATCAGGTCTCCAAAGAGCACGCCTGCCGCCGTACCAAACATGAACGCTAACAGACCAAGGACCACGATAAACAGGGTCTCCTTGTTCAGAAACGCCTCTGCACTGGTAGTTGCACCAACGGAGGTACCCAGCAGGATAACTACGATGTACATCAGCGCATTCGAAGCGGTATCGGTCAGCTGTCTTACCACGCCACTCTCTCTGAACAGGTTACCAAGCATCAGCATACCTACCAGGGGAACGGTGGTGGGAAGGATCAGACCAACCACGATCGTTACGATAACGGGGAACAGGATTCTCTCCAGCTTTGAAATGGGACGAAGCTGGCTCATCTTGATCTGTCTCCACTTCTTCTTCGTGAGAAGCTTCATGATCGGGGGCTGAATGATGGGCACAAGGGACATATAGGAATATGCCGCAACAGCGATGGGTCCAAGAAGTCCGGTCTGTCCAAGCTTACTAGCAAGGAAGATGGAGGTCGGGCCATCAGCACCGCCGATGATGGAAATGGCTGCAGCCGCCTTGTCGTTAAATCCCAGACCAATGGCTCCGAAATAAGCAGCGAAAATACCGAACTGTGCTGCCGCGCCAAGGAGGAAGCTCTTAGGGTTTGCGATCAGGGGACCGAAGTCCGTCATGGCACCTACGCCCATGAAGATCAGGGAAGGAAGGATTGCCCACTCATCCATGAGATAGAAGTAATGGAGCAAGCCACCCACGCCGTTGGGAGAGCTCTCGATCGACATCATAATGTCGGGATAGATATTTACCAGAAGCATACCGAACGCGATGGGCGTTAAGAGCAAAGGCTCAAACCCATGCCGGATGGCCAGGTAAAGGAAGAAACACGCAACGCCGATCATCAGATAGTTTCCCCAAGTCAGGTTAAAGAAGGCTGTCTGATGAATCAGATTGCTTAACGTATTTACAATATAGTCCATTTGTAGACCTCCTGTTGTTTTTGTCTTATGCGCTCACCAGAATTAGTTCATGGTTGCAAGCAGCGCACCAGCCTCAACAGGATCGCCAACGCCAACGTTGATGCTTGCGATCGTGCCGTCCTGAGGAGCGACAACGGGGATCTCCATCTTCATGGCCTCAAGGATAACAACTGCATCACCCTTCTTTACGGCCTGGCCAACCTTGCCCTCGATCTTGAACACCTTACCAGCTGCACCAGCCTCGATCTTTACGCCGCCTGCTGCGCCAGTAGCTGCGGGAGCTGCAGCTGCGGGAGCCTTGGGAGCTGCCTTGGGAGCTGCGGGTGCCTTTACTGCTGCAGGTGCTCCAGTGGATGCGCCCTCTTCAACAACAACGTCATAAACGTTTCCATTTACGGTAATGGTATAATTCTTCATGATATTCTCCTTCTGCCGTATCTTACGGCTGTCCATTTTTTCTCATTGTCTTGCCGCACAGGGCTTATCTTCTGCGGATGGATCTTACTACAAAACCATCCGTGTTCGTGCTGCCCTCGTATGCTGCTATCGCAGCGGCAATGACAGCCACAAGTTCGGTATCATCAGCTTCTTCCTCGATCACTTCAGGAGCGGCCGTAACAACGGGTGCTGCGGGCGCTGCAGGTGCCTCTTCCTTCTTTGCGAAGGCGGCCTGGATCTTCGGGATAAAGCCAAAGCATGCAATGATCAGACTGATCAGGATCAGTACGGCAAATACGGTGCCCATACCGATCAAGGTGTTTAGTGCAGCCTTCTCCATCAGCTCGCCAAAGGTCGATCTCGCATTTAAGGAACCACCAACCAAGGTGATGAGAAGGTCGTTGGAGAAGATCAGCTCAACGTCTGCATCTCCGTTTTCACACTTTACGGCTGCTCTTGCAAGGATCTGATCACCGTTTCTCTCTGCCTTGTAGTCAGAGTAGATCACGGTTCCGTTCTCATCCAAAAGAAGCTTACCAGTGTTCTTCTGTCCCAGGTAGAAGGACTCCAGAACCGTCTTCAGTCCGTGTCCGTCCACGCCAGTCAGCAGGGTTTCGATCTCATTATTGCTCATCTGGGAGAGTGCCTCGTAGGTGAAAAGCTCTTCCCCTTCAGGTACTTCTCTGTCCGTATCGGAAAGGATCGCTAATACGTTGATATATACCTGGAAGGCACTCTCAACGCCGCTGTCGATCTCACTCTCGATATACTCTTTTTTCTGTGCTTTCTTCTGCTCCATCGGATCGCTGGTACAAGCCGCAAGACTCAAGCAGAGAAGCGCGCACAGGATTGTCAAAAGTTTCTTCATTCCCGAGTCTCCTTTTCTAGACCGTCAGGTGCTTCTTTGCAGGACGATCTTCGGTCTTGGTGTACAGCATCTCAATGGCACCGATCAGATACTTTCTGGTCAGCGCGGGCTCAACCACCTGATCTACGTAGCCTCTTCTTGCTGCGCTGAGAACATTGGACTGGAGCTTCCGATACTCAGCAGCCTTCTCATTGATGGTGTCAGCTCCCTGACCGTCATACATGATCTTTGCAGCGAGCTTGCTGTCCATGGTACCGATCTCGGCGTTAGGCCAAGCGATGGTAATGTCCGCACCAGTTGCCTTGGAGTTCATAACGGTGTATGCGGTGCCGTATGCCTTGCCGATGATCACGTTCACCTTGGGAACGGTTGCATCTGCGAAAGCAGCGGTCAGCTTTGCGGCAGCCTTTGCCATGCCCTTTTCGGAGCAGGTCGTTGCTTCAAAGCCGGTTACGTTGGTCAGAGTTACGATAGGGATTTCGAAAGCATCACAGAAGTTTACGAAATCAGCTGCCTTCTGGCAACCCTTCTTGGTGAGGGTGGTGCCAAGTTTTTCAACAACCTTGCCATTCTCATCGCAAACTTCGCTTCTGTTTGCAACAACGCCAACGGTTGCACCGTTCAAGCGGATAAAACCAGTCACAAGGCTCTTCTCATAATCAGCCTTTACCTCGAAGAAATCATTGTCATCTGCAAGGATGGATGCTGCAACTGCAGTATCGCCTACGCAGCCTGCGATCTCAGGATTAACTCTGTTGAGATCATCGGTGCACTCTACAAGATAGCTTGCGTCGTCCTCGTTGTTTGCGGGAAGAATGCTAACCAGCTCTCTGATCTTTGCGATCACGGTTGCCTCATCGCCTACGAAATCAACGATGCCAGCTTCCTTTGCCTGGAACTCTGCAGCGCTAGTGTCGCACTTTGCTGCGTTGTTGCCGTCAAGGCAGTTGGGCGCGTTCACAAAAAGCTTGCCGCTCTTTGCTTCCATAAAGGTGAAGTCAGCCATTGCGGAAAGTACGGCAAGTCCGCCGCCGCAATTACCCATCACTGCGGTGATCTGAGGGATCACGCCAGATGCCATGGTCTGCTTCAGGTACAGCTCACCAAACGCGTTCAGCGCGTCGGTTGCCTCCTGCAGACGAAGTCCTGCGCTGTCAAGAAGTCCGATCACGGGTGCGCCGGTCTTCATGGCGAGGTCATACAGGTTGGCGATCTTCTTCGCGTGCATTTCACCCAGCGTTCCGTTCATCACGGATACGTCCTGGCTGTAAACGTACACGGGATTGCCATTGATCACTCCATAGCCGGTCATACATCCGTCGGAAGGAGCGTCGGTGGGTTTCAGATTGAAATCCGTTGCTCTGGCAGTTACCAGCGCACCGATCTCAACGAAACTGTTGTCATCGAGCAAAGCGTTGATTCTTTGACTCGCTTTCGATGTGTTACTCATGCTTTCAGCCCTCCATTTATTGTAAATAAAACCTTTACTACTTTGAACTGTTGGGAAAAGATAAACCAATTCTCCCCCATTATTCAAAAATCCTACCTAGTATAACACAAAAAGAGCAATCCGCCTATAGGCAAATTGCTCTTTTTCTATGTTTTTTTTGTTCACTTTCGCTTAATCTAATCGTATTTTGACTTCGGCCTCCGCCTGTGCCTTAAACTCCTCCATCTGCACCGTGGAAAGCTCGGGAAGCTCCTCCAGACTCTTTACGCCAAAGGTGCGCAGGAACTGCTCCGTCGTGCCGAACAAAATGGGTCTTCCGGGCGCATCCAGACGGCCCAGCTCCGTGATGAGATCATACTCCAAAAGCTTATTGATCGCATGGTCACAGTTCACGCCGCGGATGTTCTCCACGTCAAGTCTGGTCACGGGCTGCTTATACGCAATGATGGACAGCGTCTCGATCACCGTATCGGTCAACGTGATCTTCTTGGGCGTCTTCGCGATCTTGATCAGGTACTCATAGGCGTCAGGCTTTGTGCAAAGCTGTACGGCGCTCTCATAATAGGCGAGAGTAATGCCGCGATTGGCCTTGGCATAATGCTCTTCCATTCTTTTTAGGATGCGCTTTACCGTTCGAAGGTCGAGGCCCGTCACGTCGCCGAGCTTTGACATTTCTACGGTATCGCCCATGGTAAACAGGATGGATTCAAAGATGGATTCCGCCTCATCGTCCGTCAGCTTCCTCGCGGGCTCTTCCTGCGCGGTTTCCTCCTGCACAGTCTCCACTTCCGATTCCACTGCCTGCTTAATTTCTTCGTTGTTTTCTTGATTTGCCATATCTGTCAATTCCTTTGATTCTAAACGTTCGAGGTGATCATGATGTCGTCAAAGAGGTTCTCCTGACTGATCGTAATCTTTCCCGTCTTCATGAGCTCGAGAATGATGAGGAAGGTCACAATGATCTCCTGGCGGCTCTTTTGCTTTTCAAGAAGCTTTCGGAAGCTGAAGGTCTTGTGCTCCTTCGCATAGGCCTCCACGTAGAGCTGCTTCGCGCTCATGTCGATCTCTTCTTTTTCGATGCGGCCGTACTGGCTGCGGATGGGGTCGATCTTATCCTCCTGACGGCGGATGACACTGCGGAAGATTTCCTGCAGCTTCCCAAGATTCAGGTCGCCGATGAGCTTCTCATAATCCAGGGGCGGCTGATACTTTGCGACTTCCTCCGGAATCTTCTGATCGCGGTAAAGGTTCTTTGCCGCGTCCACCTGACGGTCGCGAAGCTCCAGCGACATGTATTTGTACATCTTATATTCCAAGAGTTTCTGGACGAGTTCCGCTCTGGGATCCTCCTCTTCGCCCTCTTCGTTGACCTCCACGGGAAGGAGCATACGGCACTTAATGTCAATCAGGGTGGCCGCCATCACGAGGAACTCGCTCATGACGTTCATGTCCTCTTCCTGCATCTGCCTGACGTAATCCAGATACTGCGCCGTGATCTCCACGATGGGAATGTCGTAGATGTCGATCTTATTCTTTTCGATCAAATGAAGCAGAAGGTCTAGGGGGCCTTCAAACTTCTCCAGTTTCACCGAAATGGCCATGAAACAATCCTCTCTTCGT
>JAFPRF010000211.1 GCA_017400965.1 Lachnospiraceae bacterium | reverse complement strand
GATACGTGTTTAATGTTCGATTTCTGTTTTGAATGTACAATGCATTTAAGGAATGGTTATCCATTCCTTTTTTGTTGTATTTTTTTATGCTTTTATGTTATACTAAGTACAAATCTATCTGTTGTCTTTGCTTTTGACGAAAGGAAGGCCTATGGATACAAATATTCTGTTAGATAGTGGAACAAATGAATTAGAGATATTGGAATTTGTGTTAAACGGCAATTATTATGGCATTAACGTGGCGAAGATCCGCGAGATCATACCATATCAGCGCGTGACGCCGATTCCGAACGCACATCCGAGCATTGAGGGCATCTTCATGCCGCGTGACGTCATGATCACGGCAATTGATCTGGCAAACTGTCTGGGATGCATCGACGGACCGGTCGGCGGCATGTTTATCATAACAAACTTTAATAGGCTAGACATTGCATTTCACGTTGAGAATGTGACGGGAATTCATCGCGTGTCATGGACGGATATCGCGAAGCCCAATCGTTCCTTTGGATCGTTGGAAGACAGCATCATCAGTGGTATCGTGAAGAAGGAAGACCATCTGATCATTATTTTGGACTTCGAGAAGATCATCAGTGACATCAATCCTGAGACGGGCTTAAAAGTTTCGGAGATCGATGCGATGGGCGAGAGAAAGCGCAGAAAAGTACCGATTTTGATCGCTGAGGATTCCGTACTTCTCAATAAATTGATCGTAGAATCGCTAAAGAAAGCTGGCTACGATAACCTGATCCATACGGAGAATGGCAAGCAGGCGTATGACGTGATCTGTAAGTGCAAGGAAGAGGGAAATCTGAGACAGAAGGTTCGCCTAGTCATTACTGATATTGAGATGCCGATGATGGACGGCCATCACCTGACGAAGCTGATCAAGACGGATGAGGCGACGAAAAACATTCCTGTTGTGATCTTCTCATCGCTCGTGAATGATGACATGCGGCGAAAGGGCGAAGCGCTTGGCGCGGATGCGCAGCTTTCGAAGCCTGAGGTTGGTAATCTCGTAAAGATCATAGATGACTTGGTAGAAAAATATCACTTGGAGGATTAAAGAGCAGCCGGGAGATTCCCGGCTGTTCCACTTTTTGAATATGGAAGATTTGAGGAAAGAGATTGAAAACGCAGACATGGTGCTCGTTGGCATCAGTGAATTCTTTGATTTGGGCGAGCCAAGCATAGAGTTAGGGATAGTCAGTGAAGTGCTGCGAGAGGAAGAGGCGGATTGGCTGATTGTGCCGGTCATGGAAGCGGCAAATGACTCTTTGGAAAGAAACCTGGCTGCGTTAACGAAGCTTGCGGAGCAGATCAAAAAGAAAAATTGTTTTATTGTTTCGCTGGCGCAGAGCGAATATGTGGCAAATATCGATTGGCGAGAGGGAAGGCTGGTAATGCCCAATGGGCGTGCTGTTTTTGCCCAATGTAGTGAGGCCTGCGAAAAATCCGAAATCGAGAGTTTAAACGATACGCAAATCGATAAAATGCATGAACTTTGTAGTGGTTTTGTAAAGAATTTGCAGACGATACAATCTGTTGTGAATGAGAGCGCTGTAAAAATTCCTTTGCCGGAAGAAGTACAGAGAGCCATGCGTCTTATCCAAATGAGAGAGCAGATCCGAGGAGAGGTACAAAGTCTTAAGGAACAAGCTACGAAACTGCTTGGAAAATGCCCTTGCTGCGGTGCGCAGAGAGTGCTGAACGTGGTGCAAGCAAAGCATTATGATCAGAGGGGCTATCAGAAAAAATGGGAATTTTATTCCAAGTGGCTTTATGGAAGCATGAGCAGAAAGCTTCTGCTCTTAAGGCTTGGCGGAAACCATTCGCAGATCGGCCTTCTTCGGGAACCCTTTGAAAAGATTGCGGAGCTGAATCCACAGGCGAAACTAATTGCGCAAAACGATGAGAATGTCAATGATTGGCTGGAAAATGTGTGATACACTTATTTTGTATAAGTATGTAGAAATGGAGACAGAACATGATCGCTATACTAGATTATGATGCGGGAAATATCAAAAGCGTAGAAAAAGCGATACAATATCTCGGTGAGACGGCGGTAGTGACGAGGGATCGGGAGACGATCCTGAGCGCGGATGGCGTGATCTTACCGGGCGTTGGTGCGTTTGGCGATGCGATGGGGAAGCTCGAAAGCTACGGGCTGATTCCAGTGATCAAGGAGTGCGTCGCATTAAACAAGCCGTTTTTGGGAATCTGCCTTGGCTTACAGCTTCTTTTTGAACGAAGCGAGGAGAGCCCCGGCGTAGAAGGCCTTGGTATTTTGAAGGGCGAGATCGTAAGGCTTCCGGCGGATTCGGGCCTGAAAATCCCACACATTGGTTGGAATAATCTAAAGTTCCCGAAAAAGGGAAGACTTTTTGAGGGTGTGGCCGAGGATTCGTACGTTTATTTCGTCCATTCCTATTATTTGAAGGCGAAGGACCCTGGGATCGTGACGGCGACGGCGGAGTATGGCGCGACAATACATGCGAGCGTGGAACAAGGGAACGTGTTCGCTTGCCAGTACCATCCGGAGAAGAGTTCTGCGGTGGGCCTGAAGATGCTGGAGAACTTTATTGCACTGACGAAATAAGAGGACAGAATTATGCACACAAAAAGAATTATTCCCTGCCTGGACGTGAAGGACGGCAGGGTTGTTAAAGGTATCAATTTCGTAAATTTGCGCGATGCGGGCGATCCGGCGGAGGTTTCATCGGCGTATGACAAGGCTGGCGCTGATGAGGTTGTTTTTCTTGACATTACGGCGTCAGCGGACAGCCGTGCGACGCAGCTCGAATGGGTACGTCAGGTGGCAAGTAAGGTGTTCATTCCCTTCACCGTTGGCGGCGGCATCCGTACCGTAGATGATTTCAAGGCAATCCTTCGCGAGGGCGCGGATAAGATTTCCATCAATTCCGCGGCAATCATGAACCCGCAGCTGATCAGCGATGCGGCAGAAAAGTTTGGCAGCCAGTGCGTGGTCGTGGCGATCGATGCAAAGCGCAGAGCGAACGGCGATGGCTGGACCATCTATAAAAATGGCGGACGCGTTGACATGGGCATCGATGCCGTAGAATGGGCGAGAACCGCAGAAAAGATGGGCGCTGGCGAGATCCTCTTGACAAGTATGGACTGTGACGGAACGAAGGCGGGCTATGACATTGCGCTGACGAAGGCAATCTCGCAGACCGTGGGCATTCCCGTGATCGCATCCGGCGGTGCAGGTACGCTGGAGCACTTTTATGACGCGCTGACCGAAGGCGGCGCAGAGGCGGCGCTGGCGGCATCCCTGTTCCACTATAAGGAGCTAGAGATCCGCGAAGTGAAGGAATATCTTAGAAATAAAGGTGTGAGCGTGAGGCTGTAAACATGGCAATGATCGACAATGATTGGCTGCCGGCGCTGGCACCAGAGTTTCGGAAGCCGTAT
>JAFPRF010000210.1 GCA_017400965.1 Lachnospiraceae bacterium | reverse complement strand
TACTTTTGCAGTACGACCAACGTGACGATCTACTACATTGGCCTCCATCAAGAATTTATAGATGCACTTGTCGCAGATCATCCCGCGGACGTGATGAAGGGCTACGCGCATAAGGGCGTGATGGATGAGAGTAAGCTCTCGAAGGATTATGGAACGACGGAACTCGAGCAGGAGATCACGAGTAAGTACAAGGACTATTTAAGCGAGTATAGCGCAAAGAATCCGGAAGCAAATTATTCGAACTACATGGCGGTCAACTGGCAGATGATGCGAGGCGGATCGGAATTTATCCCCCTGATCGTTATGGCAATCCTCCTTCTATTCGCGGTCATGGTATTAGTGATCTCCCTGGTGATCATATCCTTTAGCATTAAGAACTTCATTCAGAGAAACATGAAAAACACTGGCATCCTCGAAGCGAGCGGCTATACGGTAAAGGAGCTTCGCACCTCCCTCATCCTGCAGATCCTGATCATTGCAGCAATCGGATCGCTGGTAGGCATTGGCATTGCCGTCCTGACCTTCAAACAATTTGGCAACGTGGTTGGCGCGGTTTTGGGTCTTCGGTGGAACCAGCCCGTGAACGGGATTGCCGCAGCTTGTACGGTTCTGGGAACGCTTCTCGTGATCGGTCTTGTGAGCCTGTGGCTGAGCAGTGCCTATAAGAAGATCACGGTGCTGGACGCGCTGCGCGGCGGTATCAGCACGCACAATTTCAAGAAGAATTACTTCACCTTTGAGAACACGCCCCTCCCGATCCCCATGGTGCTTGCACTGAAGGACACCTTCGGCGGTCTTGGAAGAAATCTGATCATGGTATTTATCAGCGCCATTTTGGTGATCGCGACGCTCATTGGCTTTGGCATGGTGGAGAAGTTCGCTAAGAATACCGACGGCATGATGGGAATGATGGCCTTCGAGATGGCAACGGACGAGATCGTTGCAACGGGTTGCAATAAAGATCTTTCCGAGGATCTACGCGGTCTGGAAGATGTGGAAAACGTACTTGTAGATTTCGCATTTGAGCCTACGATCAACATGGATGGCCGGCAAACGGCAATGTATACCCATGTTGTGGATGACCTGAATCATACTCGCAGCACCAATATGTTAGAGGGCAGATATCCCGAGAAGGAGAATGAGATTTTAGTCACCATGGGTATTGCAAATGATCTTCAGCTGAAGGTCGGCGACGTGATCGAACTGGAATTCGCTGGAAAGAAGGCAGATTATATCATCACCGGCATCAACCAGAGAATGGAGCGAATGGGACGCACGATCTACATGCGGATCGACGGCGCAAAGAAAATTTTCCCTGGCGAAGTGATCGGCGCTTACCGTTATCTCGTAACGGCGAAGGATGGCATCTCCTATGAGCAACTGAAAAGCACCTTAAACGAATATGCGGAGCGCGAGGGCTTGGAATTCCAGCATACCGACATGTATACCTCCATGAACAGCACGATCGCGACGATCACCATGGCGGTGAAGGTCATCTGCATCGTGATCGCAGTTCTGACCATCGTTATCGTCATCTTTGTGGAATCCCTGGTGATCCGCGCAAAGATCGCAAGAGAGTGGCGCGGCATGGGCATCAGCAAGGCTCTGGGCCAGACCAGCGGCGGCCTCATCTGCCAGATCATGCTCTCGAACCTTCCGGCGATCCTGACGGGTGCGATCCTTGGCGGACTGCTGTCTCCCTTCGCCGGCGACAACATGATCAAGGCGGCCTTCTCCCTCTTCGCCATGAAGAAGGTATGCTTTTCCATCCCGCTCTACTACGTGATCCTAACGATTGCAGGCATTGTCATCGTCGCCGTGCTCACGAGTGCTACGGCAGGCCTAAAGGTACGGAAACTCAAGGCCATCGACATGATCACGGAAGAATAAAGCACGTATACGCGAGGACGGTTTCGAGCCGTCCTCGCTTGCTTTTAGGGAGCAATCGTTGTAGAATAAAAACGATAGGGGGACGAAACGATGCATTATCAGTGCCTGATCGTAGACGATGAGATCGAACTGGCCAAGATGACGGCCGAATACTTTGAAATGTTTGATATAAAGACGCAGTACGTGGATTCGGCTGAGTCTTGTTTTGCTTTCTTAGAAAAGAACGACGTGGACGTGATCTTGCTGGACATTAACTTAGGTGACGGGTCCGGATTTGAGGTCTGTAAGAGGATCCGCACGGAATATCAGTTACCGATCCTGTTTATCAGTGCAAGACAGAGCGATGACGACGTGCTCGTGGCGCTGAGCATCGGCGGCGACGATTACGTAAAAAAGCCCTACAGTCTTTCGGTGCTGCTCGCGAAGGTGAAGGTGAACCTAAAGCGCGTGGAGCAGATGAAGGGACTGGAAAACGCAGGGCAAAGCGCCGATAGTGCGCCGAAGGAGGAGCGGATGACACTGGACGGCGCAACCATGTCCGTGATCTTCGAGGGCAAGCGCATCTCCTTAAAGGCCAAGGAATTTGCGCTCCTGAACGCGCTCTATCAAAGAAAGAATACCATCGTCACCAAGGACCAACTCTTTGACGAGGTGTGGGGCGATACTTTCTACAGTGATGGTACGCTCAACGTGCACGTGCGAAAGCTTCGCGAAAAATTGGAGGAGGAT
>JAFPRF010000209.1 GCA_017400965.1 Lachnospiraceae bacterium | reverse complement strand
GATGCAATTTGAGTTTGGAAATTCATCTGGCGTAAGGCTCACCTTCGGCGACAGGTGCGAGACGTACCCTGGCTCTAGAAAGGCATCGCAGCGAAGGATCCTCGCGCCGATCCCTTCAAAGAAATCTCGAAACTCTTCAATGGTAAAGTACCCGAATTGCTCCTGCACCTCATGGGCATAGCTTTGTTTCCCCCAGGTGTAGGTATAAAGGAACTCCCGCGCAAAGTTCGCATCCGCGCGCACCCTTTGCTCGCTTTCAAAAATCTCGATCTTCTTATCTTCGATGTCTTTTAAGCCTTCGAAATCCCGCACGAAGTTCTTGAAAAACTCCATGCCCTCCGGATCCTTAAAGGTAATCTCTATGGTACTTCCGTCCACCTTTGACTTTACGCCGTCGCGGATAATGATCCGACCGCGGGGCTTTAGGGAACGGTACGCATTTTCAAGCGCCGTCTTCACGGTAGAGATTTCAAACCTGCCATTTTCGGTCTCCGTATAGGAAAAGATTTCGTGTAGAATCGATGAGAAAATGATCGCATCTACCTTTTCCGCAAACGGTTCCTCGGCGAAGTTATGGCGCCTCACGGTCCATGCGTGGCCCTCTTCCTTCTTTTTCTTATTTAGCATCTGAAGTACGTTGTCCGAAATATCCGTTCCGATCACGGTCTTATCCGGGTACTTCTCTTCCAACAGATCCAGCAGCACGCCACCGCCGCTTCCCACGTCGACTACCGTTTCTCCCGTCACGTAATCGATGATGGAATTCTTCGTGCTCTCCTCGCTGTCATTCATGATCTCGAGATACCTATCTTCATTATTCAGGCGATCAAAGGCATCCCGTCTGAAGCCAAACATGTCATACAAAACCGTGATGCTCTTTTCGAACGTAAGAAGCCCGCAGCGCTCCGCCTCCACGCAAAAGTCGATGAGTTTTTCGCAGACTGGCGTAAACTGGAAATCCACAAGCATCGCCCTGCCTACGCGCTTTACCACAATTTCCACGTTCGAAGTCGAATCATCCCGGATGTATTTCTCAACAATGCGCTCCTTGTATATGTTCAGATGCTTTTTCCCCTGATAGTCATAATAGAGGCCGTCGGCGAGAGGCTTAAACAATAAGCAGCTCACGCCCTCCTCCACCTTCTCCAGCATCTTTCGAAGAAGCCAAACCACCTGATCAATACCAAAATCTGCGAAGGCCGCCTGATAATACCAAAGCTCATACTTCGGGAAAATCTGTGTTTCGAATAATGTGGCAACCTCCTCCGATACGCTCTCCAAACGCTCATCCAGGCGCTTCATGCGCTCACGCGTGGAGTATTCGGTCAGTTCGCCGACAAGGGCACTGCGGATCATGGCAAGCGCCTCGCCCTTCACCTGCTCCCAGAGTTCGAGGCTGACGCCGCCGATGATGCAATGATTTAATACCGAAAGAACGCGATAGGCCGCTTCCGTGCCAAGGCGCCTCGCCACCTCCTGTAAAGCGGCGTTCTCCTTCACGGAAACCTCACCTCGCAGCGCCTGACCGATCAGGCCATGCGTGCGAATGAGAAGGGCGATCAATTCGGCCTCCTCATCCCGCACACCGCAAAATCCCAAGTAAATATCTGCGGAAGCCAGATTATGCACGTCCAGCGCATAACCCTTTTGCCGCCAAGCATCGCGGTCTTTCTCGCTTCCGCCCTTTGATACCTCGCTCCATTCCAAAACGGTTCTAGTGAGTTCATATTCTTCTACGGAAACCTTTCCTGCCCTCGCATCCATCGAAAGGATCGACAGCGTCCGAAACACGTAAGACAGCGTCTCACGCCCACTCACCTGCTCCACCACGTCAACGCGCTCCATGTTTACGGCATGATTCTCCGTATAGTACAAATACGACATCCAAGGCTTTTGCTCCAAAAGCATCGCATCAAAACTGATCCCATCCTCTAACGTGACTCTCATCCTGCACCTCGCAGCGTACATATTCTAATCCCTATTTTGAATCCGCTGCGCGGTTTTGTCAAATCACTTTTTGCGGAGCACGTACTGGATAATATCGTAGTGATCGAACGCCATCTTGTCCTTTTCCAAAGATGAAAGTTCTACCCACTTTGCGTACAGTGCGTCGCTGTTGGCGATGGGTCTGACCAGTGCCTCATCGAGCTCCAAAAGATAAGCCACGCTCATGATCCAGCCTCTGGGGTCTCTGCCCTTCGTAGAGGTTACCTTCACCAAATTCTTCTCGGTCACCTTTGCAAAAACGGAGGTCTCCTCCATGAGTTCGCGGCTCGCGGCAAACTCCAGCGTATCATCACTTGGCTTATAGAATCCGCCGGGAAGCGCGAGGCGATTGACAAAGGGGTGATCCGCGCGGTTGATGAGGAGGATCTTCGTGTGCTCCTTGTTCAGCACGACGAGGTCCACGGCAACTGACGGCGCGTCAAAGGCCTTTCTGTCGTACTTCTCTAGGAAAATGTCCTCGCCCTTTTTATTGTTCAGCCATTTCTCGGACATGGTGAACATCTCAATGATGCTGCGCTCGCTGTAAAACAGTGGAATGATCCCGTAAATGTGCGCCGCGCCGTAATCAGTCAGCATAAAGGTATCCTCGTCCATAAATTGCATGAGTCCGCTGTCCGTAAGGAAACGGATTTGGGATGCGTAAATGTCACGGAAGTCCTCGCCAAAGCGTTTCTGATAGGCCTTAAGGGAGATAAAGCCAAAATAGAACATGACGGAGATTGCTTTTGCGCGCACCTCCTGAATAGGCATGTCGGCAATGTCGTTGATCGGTAAACGGCCTTCGTCGATCGCCTTGCAGTACTTCTCCAGCTTGTGATCCGCGCAGCCAAGGTTGTATGCCAGATAGTTCCCCACGAAGGACTGTGCGCCGAGGCCAAAGCCCACGTAAGACGCCACCTCGACAACGCGCTTCGTCAGATAGGAAGAGGTTCCCATGTCCCCAGGGATGCGGCTGAAGGTGTTCTTTCCGTTGTTGGCCAGATACCCTGCCTCCTGCAACAGACGATAGGCAATGTCATATTGATGGTTCACCTTATACATGGTAACGCCCTGGGATTCTGGCTCGAGCTGCGTTCCTTTATAGCGGTTGCGATACAGCGTGATGAACTCAGGATTCATCGCGATCGTGTACTTCACGGTATTCGCAAAGTCCTCATCGGTTTGATTCAGGAACCCGTACATGAGGTCGATATTCAGCCTGTCAAACCCGACCTTACGAATGTTCTGCACGGCCTTCTCATAAATGAATTCCGAGCCCTCGCGGCCTAAAGATTCGAGAAGCTTTGGTGATACGGTCTGAAAGCCCATGGAGATCCGATTGTAGCCAAGTTCACGAAGAACCTTGATCTTTTCGAGGTCATTCGCTGCGATCACGGGCGTGGTCTCCACGCTTAGGTACATGCCGTCTTTTAGGTTGAATTTCTTGATGGATTCCGTGATCTTTCGAAGGTTCTCTGCGGAAAGATAGGCCGGCGTGCCACCGCCAAGGTCATACCCAACAATGGGCTTATCACCGATCATTTCGCGGTACATTTCAATCTCTCGCAGCAGATAGTCCACATACAGATCGGGATCGGTTTCCTTTGGCTTATCCATCACGACATACTCGCAGAACTTACACCGCGCCTGGCAAAACGGCACGTGCACGTAAAGGCAAAGCTCCTCCTGCGCCTCAATGTTCTTCTTTACCAGTTCATACACCGTCTGTGGATCATGCACCTCATACTGCGCCAAGGAATTTGGCCGAAGCGGATACGCCGTGTTGCAATAATGATGGAACTGAATGCCTCTCTCAAAAACCTCTTTACACTTCATAACTCGCTCCTTTCCGATGCCACGCATCAATGTTATGATCAAAATTATATTATCTTGTTGTCTTTATCATAATATCATTTTGATAATATGTCAAGAGGTTTTTAAAAGAGCCTTCGGCTTGCGCCAAAGGCTCCTTCAGTCTTTACATATAGAATTCTTCCTGATTCCTCATAAATAATTTCGCCGGCCGATGGCCAACGCCGACGGTTTCTTCCTCGGTCTCCACAACGAGCGGGGCGATCTTACGGCGGAAATTTGCGGTGAGAAGCTCATGCCCTAAAACGAGTTCAAATGCCTTCTGCAGGCGGTTTAAGGTGAACTTCTCCGGCATCAGGTCAAAGACGATCAGCCCAGTCCCTTCCGCTTCGCTTCTGAGGCTAAAGAACGCGTTCAAAATGATCTTCGCATGATCGAATGCCAGCTCTCCCGCGTCAAGGATCTTGTACTCATGATACCCATGGAGCCTTGAGAAACGCTTTGTTTCCAAAACGCTAACCTTCATCTCCAGATCTCTTTCCCTCTGGTACAAGGTTAGGTCATGTTGGATCTCGATGACGGTTCTCTTCTTGTCACTTTTCTTCGAGACTTCCTCACTTGTCACTCCGATCCGAAACCATGCGGCCTCCCAGGCGTCGGTGCCTGCGTGGAGCCTGTATTTCGAACCGTCGATCAGTGCGAGATACCCATGGGAAATGATCCAGCCTCTGGGATCCCTTCCCGGCTCACTGAAGACGCCAAAGGGGCGCAGATACGCGTCCTTCACTCCCGTCTCCTCCGCGAGTTCACGGAGCGCGGTCTCATCGCAGCTCTCACCCTTGACGGAAAACCCTCCAGGCAGCGCCCAGCAGTTTTGGAACGGGTGCGTTGCACGCTTTACAAGTAAGATCTGCAGTTCACGCACGGGATCCTTTCGGTAATTGACCTTTCCCTTTCGTGTCAGATTCTGCTCCGTCTCATCCCTCACGGCAAACACCGCAATGTCCGCCGTAACGGAAGGCCGCTCGAAATTCGCGATGGAATAAGTCTTTAAGTATTCTTTTTCTTCCTTCGTGCTTACATACTTTGGCATATTTGAATTCCTTTGTTGCTATACTTCGTAGTCCATGCAGGTTCTGCTCGCCGTAAACGGTCTTACCTTTCCGTTGGCCACTGCCACATGCTCGGGATGCACGGCATAGCCCTTCAGCGCTTCTTCGCTCTCGAATAAGGAATCCAGCATCACGTCGCAGTTCGAGCTAGCAAGCGGATTAACGTTCACCTGAATCTCCAAAAGTCCCGGGATCTTTCCCTTTAGTCCCTCTAAGCCTTCCTTGATGCCCTGCTTGATCTCTGCCTTCTTCGCAGCATCGAATTCATCCTTCAGTACCCATAAGATCACGTGCTTTACCATTT
>JAFPRF010000002.1 GCA_017400965.1 Lachnospiraceae bacterium | reverse complement strand
GATGATGATCATACAGATCGGAAGCATGTATCTCGGATCGTTGAACCACAGGATCGGCGAATCGATGAGTCCCCAGTTGATCAGGAAGGAATTGATGGGACCATAGTAGTCACCTCTGAACAGGATCGTGAAGATCGTGTACAGAGTACCCGAAATGGACGGAGCGTAGAAAACAACGATCGTGACAGCGCGGATCCATCTCGGAAGCTCATTGATCAACCATGCAAACAGGAAGCTGAGGATGTATCCCAAAGGACCCGTTACGATAGCGATCATGAAGGTGTTCTTAATACCGATCAGGAAGACGTCGTCCTCCAGGATCAAGCTGATGTAGTTGTGGATGCCGATGAATCTCGCCGGCTCCAGGATGTTGTAATACGTAAAGCTGTAGAAAATGGAATTGATCACCGGAAGGATGTAGAACATGGTGAACAATATTGCATAGGGTGCCAGGAACAGATAGCACATCTTGCTGATCTTGGCCTTTTTCCATGCCACCTTTGCGTTATGCTTTCGCAAGGTGACGTACTTGTCAAAATATTTGCTGCTCATGCTTCACTCTCCTTACTCCAGCGGCAGACCAAACTCTTTACGCTTCTTGGTCAACTCTTCGTTTATGAGGATCGAGTAGTCCAAAATGGTCTCTCTCGGATCCGCCTTCTCGTTGATGCACTTACGAACTGCATTGGTCAGGTGACGGCCGGTGTAATATCCACCAGGAACCTCGCGGATACCAACGGTCTGTTCCCACTGCTCGGTCAGAACTTCGATTGCGTGCTGTGACCAAGCCAGCTGAGCGAATGCGTTCTTGTTTGCGGTTGCATATCTGGCAGATGCACCCAGCAGAGCTTCCATCTCTCTACCGAACATAACCTGCGTGTTGGTGGAACCCCACCACTTGAAGAACTCCCATGCCTTCTGCTCCGTTGCATCGTCGGAAGGAAGGATCATGGATGCGCTACCTACGATACAGTCGGAACGATCGATGTAGGTCTTTCCGTACTCATCGGTGTACTCGGTACCGGGTACCAGAGTGAAGTCCCAAAGACCTCTGATTTCAGGTGCGGATACCATCAAGGTATTGTACATACCGTAGTTGGCAACTGCGATGGGCATTTCACCGGAACGGAAACGGCTCGCGAAGTCGTAAACCGTAGGACAGCCATAGTCGTTGTAGAACTTAACGTAATCTGCAAATGCATCAACGCCTGCGTCATCGTTAACGATGGTCTTGGTTCCCTTTTCATTATAAAGGTCGCCGCCGTACTGATACAGCATCGTGAAGTACAGGTTCAGGTCGCCGCCGCTACCGGTCGTTGCAGTACCAGCCGCACTCGGCATACCAATGTTCATGTTGTTACCCTGAATGGTCGGGAACATCTCGATGAGTTCCTTCCAGGTATTGGGTACTTCGAGCTCGAGCTCTTCCAGGATGTCCTTACGATAGAACAGCACGTTGAAGGTCTGGGTCTCAGGCATGCCGTATACGGCGCCGTCCAGGGAGTACTGTGCGTAGGAACTGGGAGTGAAGTTCGAGAACACTTCTTCAAATCCGTCAAACTTGGTCAGGTCAACTGCGGAACCACGGAGCGCGTAGTTAACGGGCTGGTCGCCGCCGATGGAAAGGAGTACGTCAGGACCTCTGCCTGCCATTACCGCGTTCAATACGGAAGCCGCGGCTACGGTCTGTACGTTAACGCGGATGCCGGTCTTCGGAGTGAATTCCTCGTCGACCAGTGCCTTCATGATCGTACCTTGGTCACGACCGGTCAGCACCCAAACCTTGATGGGCTTGTCGTCACCCTTTGCATTCTCATCATATACGTCGCCGACTGCGTCGTAATCTACAAAGAAGGAAGCGAAGAAGGACTTGATCTCGTGACCAGCATTCTTAAAGAAGCCAGCCTTGTCTTTCTTAACCTTAGCGTCAACACCAGAGATTCTGATGTAGTCAATGTCAAGTCTGATCTCGGACAGCTCCAGGATGGAGGTACCGAGTGCAGTGATGTTATCCTTGAAGTTCGTGAACTCAGTCGTGATCTTCTCGGGCTTTTCCACAAATCTTTCCAGCTGGGTTGCAAGGGTCTGAGCCGTTGCGATCTGGCTGGCCTTCTGACCGGAGATCTTAACCATGTCATCTACGGCCTTGTAAAGACGTCTTGCCTCAAGTTCCATGGCAAGTACGGTCTCGGGATATACCTTATCGATCTTATAGTCTCTGTACTTATCGGGAGTTGCACCGGTGTAAACCAGGATGGTTCTGTAAATCTTATTCAGACGATAGGTGGAGTCCTCGAGTTCCTCGAGCACGGTACCAACCTCGCCGAGGGTAGCTTCAAGACGAAGGGTGTGCTTACCAGCGGTCAGATAGAAGTTGTATGCTCCGTTCTCATCGCCCAGGGTCTTGCACTCCCAGTCGTTCTGATAATCAAATTCGATGTCTTTTACTTCTTTAAAAGGAACTTCTCCGTCGATCAGGAGCATACGTCCGGATACGCTACCACGAGCGTAGTTCTGACGGCCCTTGACGGTGATGTGATAATATCCAGTTTCAGGCACGTTAATATCCCACTCGATCCACTGGCCTGCGGACTTCCATGCGTCGCCGCCGGTGTAGTTCAGAATGGTCTTGGTCACGCTGTAGGGAACCGTGATGGGTGAAGCGCGATCATATTTTGCGTACAGGGAAGACTCGGAACGACGTACGGAATCCTCGCCCTGAACCACTTCATTTAAAGTAAGTCCTACGCTGCTGGGGCTTACGGAAGGAAGGGATGCAGCATACTCTGCATAGGTCTTCGTCTCCTTAACGGCCGCAATCTTAACGGCTCTCAGCACCATGGGCTCATTGATCGCCTCAAGGCTCAGAGTCTGCTCGCCCTGATCAAAATAGAACTTATAAGGATCTGCAACGTAGCCCATGCTGTCCTTGCAGTATGCGCCCTGCCAATCATAGATTTCTACCTGGCTGGGACGGATCTCGTTGCCCTGGTTGTCTACTCTCTTCTCACCGCCATCGGTCCAGATACGGGAGAATACGATGTTACCAGCGTCCTCGAAAGGAAGCTCACCATTGATCTTAATGGCGCGCTCTGCCGCAACACCTCTGGACTGAGGGAGCAGATACTCCAGATAGATGTTATAGAAGCCAGCCTGGGGAACGTTTACCGTCCAGGTTACAGTGGAATCAGCGTCGCACAAAAGTGCCTGGCTCTCTCCGCTGTAATTGCTGACAACTTCTACCTTGCCCTTTGCCTTGTAATCATACAGATTCACTTCGGCATCGTTCTTCGGCGTCGTCGCATTTGCATGGTCCCTCAAATAGCCGGAATACGTCCCAAGACGTACTGCGCCCGTTACGTCGATATCAAGATTATGACCTTCATATTTCTCATGAAAGTCCTTGGTACCGCGAAGGTTGAGGAGCAGGCAAAGAACCACAAAACCTGCGATCACGCCCACAAAAATTAACAGTTTCTTCACAGAGTCCTTCATACATGCCTCCTAGAGTTCTAGAAAAATAGAGATAGTCCCCTTCATAATTGCTATTATAACTGTTCAACCTGCCGATTGTCTTCTTAATTCTTGCCATAAAGCAAATACATATTGCTTATTTCCACCAATGAAAGCGCTTTTTTATTATGCACATTGGACATTTTTTCGGGTCCGAAAACAGCCCAAAAACATTCAAAAAATGTCTGAACGCGAAAAACGGCCCATTTTTTGGCAATTTTTACCACAATGAGCCGCTTTTTTTCTTGAATTTTGGTTTTAGCAATATCTGTTAAATGAATTTGGGAAAAAATTAGCCAAATTTCATAAACTCTTAAGAATTTTCGCTATTTTCGACCGTTACGGGGGCTTTTTCCTCCTCCGGAGAGGTGATGATGATCTTGCCCTCGCGCATTTCGAGGCGAAGCTTGTTCCCGCTGAGGTTCATTTCGTCGAGGAGTTCCCTCGGGATCTGCACGCGGCCAGCCTTATCCATGACTACGTACTCTTCCTGCGTATCCTCATTTCTCCAGTCGACTGCAGCCTCCTTGAGTCGGTCCGCATAGCTCTCCTTCAGGATTCTCTCGCTACTGATCTTACCGTCCCTGATGGCAACAACGCGTCGTACCTTCTTCGAAAGCGCCACGTCATGGGTAACGATCAGGATCGTCTGCCCTTCCTTGTTCAGCTCCGTGAACAGGTCAAAGATGTAATTTGCCGTCATGGGGTCAACGCTACCGGTAGGCTCGTCCGCAAGAAGGAGCTTCGGTGAGTTTGCCAGTGCGATGGCGATGGCGATTCTCTGCTGCTCACCACCGGACAGCATGTTGAGACGGCTGTGCTTTTTATGTGACATGCCAACGCGCTCGAGGAGCTCCAAAGCCTTCTCGCGCTTCTTTTTTCCATTCGAAAGGTGCATCGGGAGCATGACGTTCTCGATGGCTGACAGGTACGGCAACAGATTTCGGCCGTTGTTCTGCCAAACGAATCCTACCGTGTCCCTCTTATAGACCACAAGATCCTTCTCCGTCATCGTGAACAGGTTCTTTCCGCCCACGAGAAGGGAGCCCGCGCTGGGTCTGTCCAGACCGCCGATCATGTTCAGGAAGGTAGACTTACCGCTACCACTGTTACCGATCAGCGCCGTCAGCTCGCCCTCTTCCACCGTCAGGTCGAGTCCCTGCAGGGCCAAAACCTCCGTCTGCTTCGTCTTATAGATTTTTACCAGGCCGTCCGCCTGTATCATGTTCTCAGCCATTTGATCCTCCAGATTCCGCTCCCTCGGAATTTTGTGAAATCTGTACGCCGTTCTCCAGCTCGATCACCATGTCACCTGCATCCATCAGACCTACGTCGTGCGTCGTCATGACGATGGTCACGTGCTCTTTCTTGGTCATCTCCTGGAAGAGCTTGGTCACCTCCGCCGCCATGGCGCTGTCGAGCTCCGCCGTAGGCTCATCCGCAAGGATGATGGAAGGGCTGTGGGCAAT
>JAFPRF010000208.1 GCA_017400965.1 Lachnospiraceae bacterium | reverse complement strand
GCGATCGTTGCGGTGACCTGCCTCTGCGAGGTGGCGGCGTTCTGCAAGAAGCAGGGCAAGACCCTTTGCGACATGATGACGGAAGTTTACGAGAAGTACGGCTACTATCGAGAGGGCCAGTACACCATTACCATGAAGGGCATCGACGGCGCAAAGCAGATCGCGGCTACCATGGAAAAGCTGCGTCAGAACCCGCCGAAATTCATTGGCGACAAGGAAGTTTTAAAGCTGCGCGATTACCAGAAGGATGAAATCTTAACGCTGGCAACTGGCGAGAAGGCACCGACGGGACTTCCAAAGTCCAACGTGCTTTATTTCGAGCTGCCGAACGATGAGTGGTGCTGCGCGAGACCTTCCGGCACCGAGCCCAAGATCAAGTTCTACATGGGTGTCAAGGGTACGAGCGTTGCGGACGCGAAGGAAAGACTGGAGAAGCTGACGGAAGACTTAAAGGCTTTGCTATAACATGGGGAAATTATCACTTGCAAACTTAAAGAAAACCATATATTACCTAAAGCGCAACGGGCTGAAGAATACGATCTCCGCGGCGAAGGAACGCCTGGATGAGAAGGAAGAGTATCAAGTAACGATCCTTTCTGCACAGGAGAAAATGGAGCTTCGAAAGAAGGCCGCGAAACAGATCGTGGAGTGGAACCAGAGCGAGATAGCGGCGCCGAGCTTTAGCATCCTGGTGCCGGCTTTCCGGACGAATCCCGCGTTCCTAAAGGACCTCGTGGATTCCGTGCGCGAGCAGGTCTATCCCCTGTGGGAGCTTTTGATCCTGGATGCTTCGGGGGATGAGAGCGTGAAGACCGCGTTATCAGACCTTGGCTGCGATGAGGATGACCGCATTCGCTATGAGAAGCTTTCTGAAAACGGCGGCATTTCGGAGAATACCAACGCCGGGATCGCGCTGGCAACGGGCGACTATGTCGGGCTCCTCGATCATGACGACGTATTGACGCCGGACGCGCTATACGAGATGGCGCTAGCCCTGCGAAGCGTGGAGAAAACGCCGCTTGTGGTCTATTCGGACGAGGATAAGTGGGACGGTGCGGAGCAGTATTATGAATGTAATCGCAAGGAGGATTTTAACCTTGACCTCCTGCTGTCTAATAATTATATCTGCCATTTCCTTGTCATGGAGAAGGCGCTGTTTGCTAAACTAAAGCTCCGCAAGGCCTTTGACGGGGCGCAGGATTATGACCTGGTGCTGCGCGCCACGGCAGAGATCCTGGCGCAGAATTTGGCGCCAGAAACCATGATAAAACACGTGCCGAAGGTTTTATACCATTGGCGTTGCCACAGTGCCTCTACGGCGGAAAATCCACAGAGCAAGCTCTATGCCTACGAGGCTGGAAAGCGGGCGCTGCAGGAGTTCGCGGACGGACAGGGTTTCAAAGCGACGGCGGAGGACTTAAGGCACGTGGGCTTTTACCGGCTGCGCTATGAGGATATCTTGGAGAGCCGAAAGGACCTCGGTGCCGTGGGCGGAAAGGTCCTGACAAAGGGCGCTCTCACTGGCGGACGCATGGCGGAGGACGGCAGCATATTCTATGAGGGCCTCAAGGCCGAGTACAGCGGTTATCTTCACAGGGGCGTGTTGACGCAGGATGCGGAGGCCGTGGATCTGCGTGCCATTCGCGTGCGAAAGGAGTTCTGGCCCCTATTCGAAGAAGTGGTGGGCGTTCCCTACGAGGCGAACGCCGTGGATGGAGTCTTCGATGCAAAGAAGCTCCCGAAAGAAAAAGACAGTAAGGCCCTTGGCCTTGCCTTTGGAAAAGCCCTGCGGGCGCAGGGAAAGCGGATCCTTTGGGATCCCGAATGGATCGTAAAGGAGTAGCGATGAAAACGGTCACGGTCGTCATCCCAAACTATAAGGGGATCAAGTTCATAGAAGAGTGCCTGACCTCTCTGTATGCGCAGGAGGCGGGAACGCCGGAATTTGAAGTTCTCGTCGTGGACAATGCTTCGGGCGACGGGAGCGTGGAACTCATCCGTGAGCAGTTCCCGCAGACGCGTCTGGTTTGCCTAGATGAGAACACTGGCTTTTGCCACGCCGTCAACGTGGGGATTCAGGAGAGCAACAGCCCCTACGTACTCCTTCTGAACAACGACACGAAGGTCTTCCCAGACTTTGTGAAACACATGGTCAGTGCCATGGAGCGCTCGAAGAAGATCTTTTCCGTCTCCGCAGCGATGCTGACCTGGGATAAGCCCGAGATCATGGACGATGCGGGCGACCTTTATACAGTCCTTGGCTGGGCGCTGGCGCGGGGCAAGGGAAAGCCCTATGCGAACTATCAAAAGCGCGTGAAAATCTTTTCCGCCTGTGGCGGCGCGGCGCTGTACAGGCGCAGCGTTTTGGACGAGATCGGGCTATTTGATGAGAAACACTTCGCCTACTTAGAAGACCTCGACCTAGGCTATCGCGCACGGATCTTCGGGTATGAGAGCGTTTATGAACCCAAGGCCCGCGTGATCCATTACGGCAGTGCCTCCACGGGTTCGCGCTATAACGAGTGGAAGACGAGGCGCGCCGCGGCCAACAGCGTGTACGTGATCGCGAAGAACCAGCCGCTCCTGCAAAAGATTTTGCATCTGCCGTTTTTTATCATGGGATTTGGCGTGAAGTTCCTTTTCTTCGTTCGAAAGAAGATGGGGCGACTGTATCTAAAGGGCCTTTTGGACGGCCTGAAAATGAGCTTTTCCGAGGAAGGTAAGAGCCATAAGGTGCCTTTCCGCGGAAAGCACTTAGCGAATTATTTTAAGATCGAAGGGTGGCTAATTCTTTCGTTTTTCCGATAATTGAAACTTGGGGTTGGGGACTGGACGAATGAAAAATGATTCCAGAATTATCACAAACATGTTTTTTAAGTTGCTTCCAGTGCAGATCATTTTGGTTGCCATCGGGAGCCTAAATGGCATCATCGACGGTGCCATGGCGAGTAACCTGATCGGCCCGCAGGCGCTAACGGCGACGGGACTTTTTGGCCCCATGGTTACGCTGACAAACATGATCAACGCGGTCCTCGTTGGCGGCGCGTCGATCCTTTGCGGCCAGTTCCTTGGAAAGAACCAGGTGAACCGCACGAAGAGCGTGTTCACGCTGGACGTTCTCATGGTCTGCCTCGTGGGCGCGGTGATGACCGTGGCCTGCCTTGTGATCCCCGAGAACTTAAGCTATTTCCTCGGTGCGAGAGACGAGATGGTGAGTCGCGTTGCAGCGTACATGCGCGGCTATGCGCCAGGCTTTATCGCGACGATGATGGCCTCCCAGATTTCTTCCTTCCTACAGCTTGAGCGGCAGGAAAAACGCACCTATGTCGGCATCGGCGTGATGCTGTTCCTAAATGCGGGACTGGATGTACTTCTCGTGGGCGTCTTAAAGCTGGACCTCTTTGGCCTCGGCCTTGCCACCACCATCAGCAACTGGGTATTCCTTCTGATCCAGGCATCCTACTATTTCACCCCGAAGGCCGTGATCCGCTTCGCACCGAGCAACATCGTGAAGATCGATGCGAAGGACATTCTCATGATCGGCTTCCCAGGCGCGTTGTCCCAGGCCTGTCAGATGATCCGCGGCCTGTACTTAAACCATGCGATCCTGCGCTATGCGGGAGAGGATGGCATGTCCGCCTTTGCCGCCATCGGCACCTTCGGCGGCCTCTTTTTCGCGACGGTGGCTGGCGTTGCCGCTTCCTCGCGCATGCTGATCAGCATCTACTCTGGTGAGGAGGACCGCGCCGGCCTCATCATGATCATGAAGACGGCGCTATACAAAGGCATGGGCCTCGCGATCGCGGCCAATGCCGTCTTTACCGCGCTTGCGGTACCCATCACGCACATCTTTTTCCAGGACCCCGCGACGAACGTCTATCATCTGACGGTCTGGGGCTTCCGCCTGTTCCCTGTTTCCATGGTACTTGCCTGCTTTAACCTGATCTTCTGCAATTGCTTCCAGTGCACCGGAAAGGTACGCATTGTCAACGCACTTTCCGTCATCGACGGACTGGTGGGCACGGTTGTAACCGCGGCCATCACCTTCCCCATCCTGCATGGCATGGGCATCTGGGTGACGCAGGTGGTGAATGGATTCTACGCGATAATCATTATCATCATCTACTCTTGGATCCGCAATAAAAAGATCGCCATGGATACGGAGAGCCTGATGACGCTGGATCCTGACTTTGGCGTATCCGAGGAGCACCGCATGGCGCTGACCATCCGCGGCATGGACGAGGTGATGAACACCTCTGCGCAGGTTTTGGAATTCTGTAAGCGGCATGCAGTTGATCCTAAGAGAGCGAATTACGCGGCCCTTTGCATGGAGGAGATGGCGGGCAATGTCGTGCAGCATGGCTTCGCGGATGGAAAGAAGCACAGCGTCGACGTGCGCGTGACCTATAAGGAGGGCGAACTTCTCCTTCGCCTTCGCGATGATTGCAGGCTCTTTGATCCCAAGGAGCAGGCAGAGCTATTTGATCCGGAGGACGTAACGCATAACATCGGCCTTCGCATGGTATCTCGGATCGCGAAGAGCATGACCTATCAAAACATGCTGGGCTTAAATGTCTTAACAATCGTAGTGTAGGGGGTAGAGCGAATGGAAAGACGGAAAGCATTGGGTAAGGGATTTGGATGGTTACTGGCGATAGTGACTCACCTTTCATGAGGAAAGAAAAATGTACAGTTTATTGCAGCTAGAGGACAGGCAGAAATTGCAAGACGCGAAGCGCCCTCAGTTCTTCGAGGACCTAAATCTGGATCAGATTTTGGAACTGGCTACGAAGGACTGGGGCGAGGGCGTATTGCATCAGTTTTACGCATTCCCAAAGGATTTTGCGGAGGAAACCTACCGAAGGGAGATTTACGGCGACGTAAAGACGGAGGAGGTCTTCTCCGCTTTGCTGCGCTTTCAGAGTAGCATGCGCGCCTTTCGGGAGTTTGGAGAGCGTAGGGACCGCGCCCAAGTAGAAGCCCAAAAGCAGGCATGGCATTTAAGAGAAGCCTTTGCTTACGTCACGGCAATCGAGGATCTGAAGGCGAATCTGGAGAAGGCAGCGCCGAAATCCAAGGGTATGCAGGGCCTGCTCCAATATCTTTCAGAATGCGTAGCAAAGAAAGAGTATGCCGACTTTTGCGCAGAAGTGAAGGCTCTGTGGGCGGAGCTTTCAGGTTTTCGCGTGCTCTTAACCTACGAGAAGGAGCGCTTTACCATTGCAGAAGGGAAGGGCGTGGGCGCCTACGAGAAGTTTTTGACGGAGTGCTTTCCGGAGCATGACCATCGTTTCCGCAGCCCCTTCCTTGGCTCGGAGGAGTGCTCTGACCTGGAGGAAGAGATCCTAAAGCTCTTCCGAAAAAAGCACAAGGAGTTCTTTGGCAGGCTGGAAGCCTTTTTCAAAAAGCAGTTCGCATACGTGCAGGAAGGCATCATGGACCTCCTGACGGAGATGGGGTATTATCTTTCTTTCGCGCAGTTTCAGCGTAAGATGGAGGCCAGAGGTTATGCGTTCTGCACGCCTAGCGTAAAAGATGAAAAGGATAAGAAAATTTCCGCGAAGGCGCTCTATGACCTCGCGCTGGCGATCCTTTGCTCGGAAAATGACAAAGAGATCGTATCAAATGAAGCGTATCTCGCACCAGATGAGCGCTTCTTTGTCCTCACTGGTCCGAACCAGGGCGGCAAGACCACTTACGCGCGAAGCTTAGGACAACTGATCTACTTTGCAAAGATGGGTCTCGACGTACCGGCGCAGTTCGCGGAGGTGCCCTATTATCGCAATCTTTGGACGCACTTTTCCGTGGAGGAGTCTGCGGAGACGGGGCGCGGCAAGCTCATGGACGAGCTCGTGCGCTTAAAGCCCATGATGGAAAAGGGACAGACGGATTGCTTTGTCGTGATCAACGAGCTCTTTACGACGGCGGCAAATTATGATGCCAACGTCATGGGAAAAAGAGTCCTCGAATACTTTATTGGGGAACGGTGCGAAGGCATTTACGTGACGCACCTGGGTGAGCTTTCTAAGGCCTGCGAGGGGGTCGTAAGCCTTCGGGCCTGCGTGGATGAACGGCAAGTGCAGACCTACGTGATCAAGCGAAGTGAAGCATTAGAAACCGCCTTTGCCAATCTACAAGCCCGGAAATACGGACTGACCTACCAGCAGCTGAAGGAGAGATTCTCATGAATGTAGGGCTATTATATGATTACAAGGAGTGGGCGCCCGTCAAGACCTATTTCGACTGGGGCAGCATGGCGGCGGACCTAGGGCTTGACACGATCCTCTGGGCCTCGAAGCAGGACAGCATCCTTCAAAGCAGCCGCGTGGTCTATGCGGAGCATGAGGACCCGTATCTCGCCTACGCCATGAAGCGCGTGATGTGCGTTCCGCTGAAGACCAAGGAAGAAGTGGAATATCGGCAGGCGATCTTAAAAGACTGCTTTCGGAATGAGACCTTTGTGGGCAGGCTCTATCAGCATGCCTGCACGATCCTGGAGAAATGGGAAAAGCTCGGGCGAAAGCGTAACAGCACCGGTATCCGCGACAGTAAGGCAGAGCTGATCACGGACCTTCAGGTGTTGCGGCTCCTGATGTCTGGCATGACGACGGTAAAGTCGCTCCTTTCGGAGAATATCGAAAACCTACATTCCAAGGGCTTCCAGAGCCTTTATGCGCGCCTGGAGGAAGAGTTTTCCAAGGAGCAGACGCAGCGTCTAGAGAAGATCTTACAGGACCTGTCCTTCTATACGGATATCAGTCTCAGAGAGCAGGAGCGGAATAAGTTTTATTCGAACCTTCCGAAGATCGTCATGGAGTGCGGGCTTTCGGAAGGCTTAAAGATTGGGGATTTACGACTCGAGGACGTGGAGACCGTCGTAAAGCCCTACAGCAATCCCTACGGCATTAAGGCGAAGCTGCAGGGGCAG
>JAFPRF010000207.1 GCA_017400965.1 Lachnospiraceae bacterium | reverse complement strand
GTCTTTGCGACGAGATCGCCTTTTCGGCCCAATCCCATTGGTCTTTCCTGCGTAAAGCTTCTTAAGGTGGTGACGGAAGGAGAGGATGCACCAAAGCTCCTGATCGCCGGCGCGGACCTCATGGACGGCACGCCGATCTATGACGTAAAGCCCTACTTGCCTTACGCGGATGCGCATCCTGAGGCACGGGGCGGTTTTGGACAGGAACACAAGGAGGACCGCGTAGAGGTTGTCTTTTCGGAGGAGCTCCTTGCACGGATCCCGGAGGAAAAGCGGGAGGCGGCACTGGCCGTCCTGGCGCAGGATCCCCGCGCAGCCTATCAAAAACAGCCGGATTACGTCTACGGCATGGCCTTTGCCGGATGTGACATTCGATTTATCGCAAAAGAGGGGAAACTTATTGTCACTGACGTGGTAAAACAGGGCGAAAAACACGTGAAATAATGGGCCTTTCAAAGAAACTGAATGCAAACGCAATACAAAATATGCACTATTTTATGCAATTTGTGGAAACTGTCGAAAAATCGAATGCAATTTGAGACGCCGAATGGACGAAAAAGCCGATAAATCTTGACCATTTGGCGTTTTTGTGTTAAACTTTTGTATGTTTCAAAAACAGAAAATGAGACATCCTGTTTTCAAAACACGCAAACACATCTTTAATTCATTTTGAGAGGAGTTGTTATTATGAAGAAAAAATTGGTTAGCATGCTGTTGGTAGCTGCCATGACCGCAAGTCTTTGCGCATGTACCAACAATGCAGGCACCCCTTCAAGCTCTGACGCAAGCAGCAGCCAGGTTGAAGGTTCTCAGACAAGCACCGACGCTAGCAACCCTGGCGAAGGTGACACAACGGTTAGCCCTTCCGTAGCTTGGGCTGACATGGACTACGACGAGGCATCTGCATATGTTTACGATGCAGTTCTCGGCGAGTACTATGACATTTACCAGAAGGCTTATGATGCAAAGTCTGATTCCGAGAGCTATGCTCTTCAGGCACTTGCAGAGGCAAAGCTTCTGGAGGCAGCAATCATGCTTCCTACCCAGTCTCAGGGTGGTAACTATGCAATCTCCAGAGTAGCACCTTACACCGTATCTCCCGTGCTTTGGGGTAATGATACTGAGAGAAACCATCAGATCATTGTCTGCAACGAGATCATCACGAGCGAAGATCGTGAGACCATGAAGGCTAAGCACGCTGAACTCAAGGGTACCGGCACCTACGAGCAGTGGGCTAAGGATTTCCTGACCGGTAAGGGCTACACCATTAAGGATACCTATAATGTCGCAAACAACGCAGACCCTGTAACCTGGGACGTTATTTCTACTTCTCAGGCAGCTGACTCCGAGAAGATCGTTCAGACCTATGATGGTCTGGTAGAGTACGATCTCGAGGGCGTTCTTCAGCCTGCACTGGCTGAGAGCTGGGAGGTTTCCTCCGACGGTCTGACCTACACCTTCCACCTTCGCAACACCGTATGGGTTGATTCCCAGGGCCGTAAGGTTGCAGACGTTGTAGCAGACGACTTCGTAGCTGGCTTCCAGCACATGCTGGATTGCCCTGATGCTCCTTGGTATCTGGTACAGGACGTTGTTGTAGGCGCTACCGAGTACACAGAGGGCGAGATCACTGACTTCAGTCAGGTTGGCATAAAGGCGGTTGACGAGCACACCGTAACCTATACCCTTGAGCAGCCTACTTCTTACTTCCTGACCATGCTTGGCTATGGCGCATTCGCTCCCATGAGCAGAGCATACTATGAGTCCCAGGGTGGTAAGTTCGGCGCAGACTTCGATCCTTCCGCTGATACTTACAAGTATGGTACCACCAAGGACAACATCGCATACTGCGGTCCTTACCTGGTAACCAACGCAACCGAGAAGAACATCATCAAGTTCGAGGCAAACAAGAGCTATTGGAACAAGGACAACATCAACATCAAGGTTCAGAACTGGCTGTTCAACGACGGTACTGATACCCTGAAGTCCTACAACGACATGGTTGCAGGTACCATCGATGGCGCTGGCCTGAACAGCTCCGCTCTGGAGATCGCTAAGAATGATGGCAACTTCGACAAGTATCATTACGTAAGCAGCTGTAACGCAGTTACCTACTCCATGTTCCTCAACGTTAACCGCAGCGCATTCGCTAACTTCAACGATGCGACCAAGGCTGTATCTCCTCAATCCGAGGACGATGCACTGAGAACCAAGATCGCGATGAACAACCTTCATTTCCGTCGCGCTATCTGCTTCTCCGTTGACAGAGCTTCCTACAACGCACAGAGCGTAGGTGAGGAGCTGAAGCTTACTTCCCTTAGAAACTCCTACACCCCTGGTAACTTCGTATTCTTAAGCGAGGCAGTTACCGTTGACATCAACGGCAAGGCAACCACCTTCAAGGCTGGTACCAACTACGGCGAGATCCTTCAGGCTCAGCTCGACGCTGACGGCGTGAAGATCAAGGCTTGGGATCCCAAGGCTGATGGCGGCGCTGGTTCCTCCGATGCATTCGATGGTTGGTACAACGTAGAGAACGCAAAGGCTGAGCTTTCCGCAGCAATCGAAGAGCTGAAGGCAGAGGGCGTTGAGGTAAGCGCACAGAATCCTATTTACCTTGACATCACCTACTTCTCCGGCAGCACGACCTACACCAACAGAGCAAACGTTATCAAGCAGTCCATCGAGGCAGCTCTTGACAAGAACGTGATCATCAACCTGGTAGAGTGTAAGGAAATCGTTGACTGGTACTATGCAGCATACTATCCTTCCACCGGTGATCAGTCCAACTTCGACCTGAACGACCTGTCTGGTTGGGGCCCTGACTACGGTGATCCTAAGACCTTCCTGGATACCTTCCTTCCCGAAGGTGCCGGTTACATGGTTAAGAACTTAGGTATCTACTAATTTTCAAGTTCTAAAATGAAACAGCCCTTCGGGGCAAAAAATAACAGACATAGGAGGATGGCGTCATGCCATTCTCCTATAGTCGCGTAAATGAGTGAATAAAATTATGGCAAAATATTTGTTCAAGCGAATCTTATACGGCATTTTTTGTTTGGTAGTTGTGGTGGCGATCGTTATGGTCATCATCTACTCCATGTTAGACCGCGAGCTTGTTTTCGCAGGAGATTCCAACTACGTAAAGCAGGCGGGCAACCAGAAGGAAGCTTATAAGTACAATAAGTGGGAGCAGTATGGCTACGTGGATTACGTGCCTTATGCTGACTATTTAAAGGACCTTGTGAAGTCTGGTGAGCTGGATGAGGAGACGAGAGCGAAAGCTGCTTCCATCGGCAGAACCGAGGCTAAGGACAACGAGACTGCGCAGGTTTATATCGCAAAGTTTAAGGAGTATTATACGGCCAAAGGCTATACGATCATTCGTCTTGACGCGAAGCTGACCGGCAAAAAGCTCGCAAACGGCGGCCAACAGCAGCTGTTTGCTTATCGTGACGTGCCCGTGAGAGAGAGAGTATGGAAGTACTTTACGGGGCTCCTTACGTTCGATAACATCCATAAAGTTGAAAACATCGCAGGGGAAAGGAAACTGACCTTTACGTTATATGATCCCGTTTATGGCGGGAATAAATTCTCACCGGCCATTCTTGGTAATGGTACGACCCATAAGTATCTTTTGTACGTGGATGACAAATTCCCGTACATTCATCAGAATTTCGTAAGACTCAATCTTGGTACCTCTTATACGGTTAATCAGGGCGTTGACGTGTTCACCACCATGAATGCGTCCCAGGGTTCCTACGTAAAATCCCTTATCACGTATCCTACAGGCCACACGGAGATGTCCGCGGATGATCTGCATTCCGCGACCTATCTCGAAGGTTCCTTAGAGGCCAGCCTTGTGTACGCCGATCGTTTCACCGATGATTACACCAACGTGATCACGAAGAAAAACGGTCTTTCCAAGGTAGGTTACTCCTTCGTGATCGGTATCATCGAAGTGGTTCTGGCTTACCTCATCGGTATCCCTCTTGGTATTTTAATGGCGCGTAAGAAGGATAAGTTGGCCGACAAGATCGGTACCTGCTATGTTGTCTTTGTTCTCGCCGTTCCCAGTATCGCTTACATCTTCATTATCAAAGCCATCGGCGGAAAGCTTGGTCTGCCGACCACCTTTGACATGGAGTCCTCGAATAAACTGATGTATGCCCTTCCCATCATCTCCATGACCCTCGGTTCCGTGGGCGGTCTCATGAAGTGGATGAGAAGATACATGATCGACCAGATGAACGCGGATTACGTAAAGTTCGCGAGATCCGGCGGTCTGTCTGAGAAAGAGATCTTTAGCAAGCACATCATGAAAAACGCAGTCGTGCCTATCGTTCAAGGGATTCCCGGATCCATTCTGGGAGCACTGGTCGGCGCGATCGTAACGGAGCGTGTATATGTTGTACCTGGTGCCGGTAACTTACTTACCACCGCCATCAATAAGTACGATAACGGCGTCATCGTTGGCGTAACGCTCTTTTACGCAACCCTGAGTATCGTATCCCTGATCATGGGTGACGTACTCATGGCACTCGTGGATCCTCGAATCTCTTTTACGACGAAGGACAGGTAAGTGATTATGGCAAAACAAGTATCGAAAAAACAAGAAGAAAAAGCAAAAAAGAGTGAGCTTCTTGCGGGCTATACGGACGAAGAACTCTTCACCAGAGTCCCGCTTGACAGCATCAGCGCAGAGAAGATCACGGCGCCGAGATATTCCTATTGGCAGTCCGTGTTCCGCGTGTTCTTCAAAAAGAAGCTCAATATCGTTATTCTGGCGCTCCTTGCCATCGTAGTGCTCATGGCGTACATTTATCCCGCGATCGTGCACTATGACCCTTATGTCAACCTGATGGATTCCTCGGCAAAGCACCTTGGACCGAAGGCAGCCATGGCGAAATTTGGAGCCACGATCCATTACATCCTCGGTACCGGCGGATCCGGAGAGGCTACCTTTGATGCCATCTGGTATGGATCAAGAATTTCCATCTCCCTGGCATTTATCGTCGCCTTGATCAATATGGTGATCGGCGTATTTATTGGCGCTGTTTGGGGATTTTCGAAGAAAGTAGACATGTTCATGACGCAGGTCTACTCCATCATTGCAAACCTGCCTTCGCTTCTTGTGATCGCAGTGCTGGTCATGATCATTGGACCGTCGTTTTGGAGTATGGTATTTGCACTGACCATTACGGGTTGGCTGTTCATCGCCTTCTTCTTCCGTACGCAGGTGGTGATCATCCGTGACAGAGAGTATAACTTGGCATCGAAGTGCCTGGGAACCTCTACCTTTAAGATCGCGATCCGCAACATCCTCCCGTTTATGATCTCCCTGATCGTAACGGTGGCAGCGACCGAGATCCCAGGTTACATCAGCTATGAAGTGTTCCTCGCATACATCGGTTTTGGACTTTCCGATAAGTCCCTCGGCGTTATGATCTCCGAAGCGCAGAGCGCAATGGTAACGCCTGGTTGGGAGTTCGAGTTCTGGAGCCCCGTAGCCATCACCGCAATCATCGCAGTGGTGCTTTACGTCGCAGGCCAGAATTTAGGAGATGCTAGTGATCCTCGTACGCATATGTAGAAGTTGCAAGCTTTGCTTGCAATCCGAGCAAAGCGAGGACGAGACATCTTTTAGTCTCGCAAAAACAGTTGCAAGCTATGCTTGCAATCCGAGCAAAGCAAGGACGAGACATCTTTTAGTCTCGCAAAATCAGTCGCAAGCTTTGCTTGCGATCCGAGCAAAGCGAGGACGAGACATCTTTTAGTCTCGCAAAAAACAGCTGCAAGCTGTAAGGAGTTTAGTTATGGAAGACAAAAAGGTTTTGTTATCAGTCAGTGACCTGATCGTACGTTTCCGCGTGCGTGGCAGAATCCTGACGGCCATTCGTGATATTTCTCTTGACATTTATGAAGATGAATCCATCGCCATCGTAGGTGAGTCCGGTTCCGGTAAGTCCGTATTTACAAAGACCTTTGCGGGCATGCTCGATGCCAACGGTTACATTGACCAGGGTAAGATCATCTTCAATGATCCGGAGCTTGCCGATACAAAGGTTGCTTATAATGCAGCGGCAAAGAAGATCATTGCCAGCTCCCAGAAAAAGCTGGATGAATATGCGAAGCTTGAGCTCGGTAAGAATGAATTCCTTGCCATGGAGCAGATGAAGAAAGAGAAGGCAGAAAAGGAATCTTTCGATCCCGTGAAGAAGGAAGAGTTGGAGAAGCAGATCGCTGAGCTGACCAGAAAGCGCACCAATAATTACAACCTTCATCAGACTTTGGATCCCAAGACCCAGAAGGACGAGATGAAGAAGATCAGCCAGGAGATCAAGGAAGCTGACGCGCAGATCGAAGCACTGACCAAGCAGATCAAGGAAGAAAACGCAGCAGCCTTAAAGCGCGTTCGCGAGGACAGCGCGTACCAGAACGCTTACAACGAGAAGATGAGTAAGCTGAAAGCTGCTTATGATAAGGCCATCACCGGCGAGATCAAGAAAGAGACCAAGAAGCAGAACGAGATCCTTGCAAAGGAAGTTTACCTCTCCGTTGGAAGATATCCTTACACGAAGAGAATCCAGCTCGTTCGTGCCCTCCTAAAGGAGCTGCGCAGTGCATACCAGCACGGCCTGAACCTCAAGGATGACGACGTGCGCAACGAGGTATTCGATAAGATCGCCTTCCGCGTAAAGTACTTGGATGAGACGGCAGAGCAGCTTCACGGTACCTGTATTTTGAACCTTGCAAACGTAAAATACGCAAACGACTGGGGTCAGATCAGAGGCCGCAAGATCGCTACGGTCTTCCAGGATCCCATGACGAGCCTAAACCCCATCATCACGATCGGTAAGCAGATCACTTCGATCATCATGAAGCATCAGCATGTATCTGAGTCTGAGGCGAGAGCGAAAGCCCTGGATCTGATGAACAAGGTAGGCATCCCCAATCCTGAGAAGCGTTTTGATGATTATCCCTTCCAGTATTCCGGCGGTATGAGACAGAGAATCGTTATTGCGATCGCCCTGTCCTGTCAGCCGAAGATCCTGATCTGCGACGAGCCGACCACCGCGCTCGACGTAACGATCCAGGCGCAGATCTTGAAGCTCATTAAGGACCTGCAGAAGGAATTCCATTATACGATCGTATTCATCACCCATGACCTTGGCGTGGTAGCAAACATTGCAGACCGCGTGGCAGTGCTTTATGCGGGTCAGATCGTTGAGGTTGGTAAGGTAGACGAGGTCTTCTATGATCCCAAGCATCCTTACACCTGGGCGCTCCTTTCCTCGTTGCCTCAGCTGGCACAGAGAAACACGACCCTGTATTCCATTACGGGTACGCCGCCTTCCCTGTACAACAGCATTGTGGGCGACGCATTTGCACCCAGAAACCCTTACTGCATGAAGATCGACACGTTGCTTGAGCCGCCCATGTTTAAGGTGACGGACAGCCACTATGCAAAGACCTGGCTGCTGGATCCCAGATCTCCGAAGACCGAGAAACCCGAGATCATTCAGGACATCCATGGCAAGCTGATGAAGGCGTTTAACGTATAAGGCCCCTGGCCTAAGAGAGGAGTACATAACCGTGGCAAAGACATCACATCTGCCGGAACACGGCCCGGTTGCTGGAAATGGAAAAGAGATCCTGTTGTCCCTGAAAAACGTGGACATCACCTTCGGCAAGGGCGACAATGCCGTTCGGGCAGTTAAAAATGCCAGCTTTGATATTTATAAAGGGGAAACCTTCTCCCTCGTAGGAGAGTCCGGTTCCGGTAAGACGACCATCGGCCGTGCCGTGATCCGCGTGAACCCCTGTGCGGCAGGCGAGATTCAATATAAGGGCGTGAAGATCTCCGGAAAGATCCCCAGATCCCTCGACAGAGAAGTCATCCGTAACATCCAAATGGTATTCCAGGATCCGGCGGCTTCCCTGAATGAGCGTGCGACCGTTGACTACATTATTTCAGAAGGACTTTACAACTTCCATCTGTTCGAGAACGAGGCGGATCGCGTAAAGAAGGTCGAGAACATGATCGAGGAGGTTGGTCTGCTCCCAGAGCATCTGACTAGATATCCTCACGAGTTCTCCGGCGGTCAGCGTCAGAGAATCGGTCTCGCGAGAGCAATGGTCATGGAGCCGGAACTGGTTGTAGCAGACGAGCCCATTTCTGCATTGGACGTATCCATTCGTGCGCAGGTCCTGAATCTCCTGAAAAAGTTCCAGAAGGAGAAGAACCTGACCTATCTGTTCATTGCGCATGACCTGTCCATCGTACGATTCATTTCCGATCGTATCGGCGTTATTTACAAGGGAGACATCGTGGAAGT
>JAFPRF010000206.1 GCA_017400965.1 Lachnospiraceae bacterium | reverse complement strand
TCATTCTTCCCGTAGGTATACTCCGCGGGTGCTCCAGCCTTTCGAAGATCGTAGGTTTTACCCTCGGAAACAAAATTGTATAAAGCAAGACCGCCCGCACCGGAACAGGCCGGGATCGTCATGCGAAATCTCTGATCAAAGGCACCGCAGACCGCCGTCGCCTTACCGCAGCGGGAGACGCCAGTTACCATGGAAGCCTCTGCATCTAATGAAAATGCCTTGTCAATGCCCGCGTAGACGGCATCCAGTACCTTTGACGCACCCCAGGCCCATGCCATTAGGACGCCCGTCTGCTCTTCGCCTTTCTTACCATAAGGGTACAGCTCATAAAACGCGCCCTCATGCTTTACGTCATCCGACGCGATCTGATGTCCTTCCATGAAAAACAAGGCATAGCCCTGCGAAAGGAGATAGTCCTTGGGTTGGATCGGATGCAGGCAAATGATGAATGGAGAACCCTTGGGATACTGTCTGCGATCCTCTTCCTTTGGCAGATACGCATGTACGACAAATTCTGCTTTCCGTCCCTGCGTCTCCACCTTGATCTTCACCAGCTCCCCGCCGATCACCTCAAACGGGTTCGGAAAACCAACACGCTTCTCCTTTGCTTTTGGATCCTCACCTAAAAATTCATACGAAACCTTTTCGCCTTCCCTCCAGGTTCCATACATGTTCTTTTCATAAAACTCTCGAATCTCTTCCCGCTTCGTTTTCCCTTCCGCGCGTTTCGGTTTTTCCTGCGTCTGCGAAGAACTGCTTTGCGCCAACTGACTGACGGCCGTCTTATATAATTCCTGAGAGTCCTCCGTCAATTGCCAAGCGACAGACTCCGTTTTTACCATGATGCCAATGCTTGAGAGACCTTTTTCGATCATGGAACTAAACACGGCATTTAAGTCACTCTGCAAAACGCTTTTTTCTTCCGCCCAATTCGTTAGGCCCGTTTGGAGAATGCTCGGAAGGACCTCCCTGATCTTTTTTGTAATGTCTTCCGATTCGAAGAATCGCTCTGCATCAAATCCATAAATGCCAACGCTGCCGCGAATCTTCATCCGCATGTCGAAGGACACGTCATCACGAACCACTTCGTGAAAACGCAGCGGCTCACGCGTTCCAAACAGAACGGAGAAAAAGGTCAAATGCTGCAGAACTTCCATGGGGCTTACGAGTGCGGGAAACTGCGGTTTACGCTTCGGATTGGCTCTTTCGTTATCTTCAAAGTACCAGATAGCCTGCACCGCTTTCATTCCTAATTCCGTCGCCGTCTCAAGCTCCTTGCTGCCGCCGTCCCCAACATACAGACAGTCTTCTGGTGAAACGTTCAGCTTCTTCAGACAGCGGTAAAAAATCTCTTTATCCGGCTTCATGATCCCCTGCTCAAAGGACAGCATGGCGGCATCGAAATAAGGATACAAAATGCTTTTCTTGATGGCAAATACCTCTTCCGAAAAGCAATTACTGATCAAGCCCATCTTGATGCCTCTTCTTTTCAGCGTCTCAAGCATAGGAAGGATCTCTTCATGCAAATGCATGAACACTTCTACCTTCGCAGCACTGCGCTTATTCAACACTTTTGAAAGAAGCGTCTCAGAGTAGATTCCATTTTTCTTCATGATCTCCGCGATCACGTTCTCGAATGTCCGCAGACCGATGCTTCTGTCATGTTCCGTCTGATCCCAGATTTCCCGGAACCTTTCCTCCGTCAATCCCAGATCCTTTGCGATGTCTTCCCCGAAATACTTCGGCGACCGATAATGCGTCACCAGCGTTTCAAACATGTCAAAAATAACTGCTTTGATCATCTCTTCCTCCACCATCATACATTGTTTATCTTTTTGTGTCAAAAAGAGCCACTTCAAACTTCTACAGTAGATTGGCAGTGCGCTCTTTTCAAAAATGCCTTGATCATAGCTTCTCCATTCCCAATACCCACTTTTCCATGCTGTCTCTGAGATCATTTCCAGGATCGTCGATGTCACAGAGCTGCGTGATCACAAGTCCGCGCTTCGGAAGGACATAGCATTTTTGCTTTTGTCTCCCATTGATGCTAAAGCCGTCCAGATACTTCCAAACGAAATATCCGTAACCGCCTTCGCGGTTTTGCATCTGAACGCTTGTCGCAAGTTCATCATATGCTTCTGACAAAATGCGTTGTCCATGATACACGCCCTTATTGTATAGCAAAAGCCCGATCTTGCTAAAATCATGCACCGTCAGTCGCATACCGGACGCGCCGTAAAAATATCCCTCGGGGCATCTTGTATATGCAAAGCGTTGAATACCCAGTGGCGCAAAGATCTTCTCTTCGATGAACGCTCCCAGGTCACACCCAAGGATTTCCGTCAGCGCCACGCCAACCAGATAGGAATTGATGTTCGAGTAATTAAACGTCCTCTCCTCGGGGCGGCTGATCTCGCAGGAAAGCGCAAAGTCGATCCAGCTGTTACCCTCTGCGCGAAAAGGCAGATCTCCCACCGACATCGTCAATAGCCTTTTTACCGTGATCTTCCGAAAGGTCTCTTCCTGCTTTGCGGACATTTTCGCAACCTTTTCCTTCGGCAGATATTCCAAAATGGATTTGTCAAGGTTGATCAGACCCATGTCATAGACGATCCCAACCGCAATGGAAAGCACCGTCTTTGTAGCCGAATACAGTTCATGAAGATTCTCTTCCGTATCCCCGTAGCTGTGCGTCAGCTCTCCATTCTCGTAAACCTCGACTCCAAATACGTTCCATTGATTTTCCTGAATGTCTTTCACAAACGCTTCAAAATTCATCTTGTTACTCCACCCTAAAACAAATCCAAAGAACTGTCTAAGTATATTTCTTCCCGTACCTTAAGTTGGCACTCAGGCTTGGTCACGTAGTACAGTAAGAATTCCAAAACGATGGCGCTGCCAAGGCTGCGCCCCTCAATCTTAAAATGCGAAAAGCCTTGCGGCAAGTATACTTCGCAAATGTCCTTGATGCCGATAAATCCTGGATTCTTCATGGCCTCGGAAAACCGATAGCCCCTTGCTACATTGGGTGAGACACATATGTGATCCTCGCACGCTTCTCCAAGACTTTTTCGGCTGACGTTCTCATAGCAATTTTTCCGGTCGTAACAATCAAACCAGCAGCACTCATTACATAAAAACTCTACCTTTTTCTTCTCTGCATCAGGCATCGCATTCAGTTTTGAGAATTCCTTATTCAATCGAAAATCAGGGACCACATAGCGAAATTCCGGGCGTTCACATTCTTTCTGAAAGTCCGAAAAATCCGTCAGCACCTTCGTCGTCGAAGAGACAAAATAGAAACCCGGATACTTCTCCTTAAGGTAGGCAAGTAGCAAATCCGAAGCGACGATCACGCCGTTTTCCGCCTTGCCATTTTTCTCAAACAGAGCGCACAGGGCATTACATTTTTTATCCGAAAGGTGCCTCTCCTCAAGCAGCGAATTGCTAAACGTAAGGCGTGCAGAAATCCCATATTCCCTCATGAGCTCCGCGACGCTGCGAGGCTCCTCTTCCCCAAAACCTACGCGGCCTCCGCCCCAGAGGCAATCCGCGGGAGCGCCATAAATCGAACCAATCTCACACCAGTCATAAAACCATTCCCGATGCTCCCGAAACAGTGGAAGAAACGCCTTATATAGATCATAGAATTCAAATAAACCTGGTAGGTGATAATATGCCGTTTTCATGTTTCGCCCCTATGCTTCGATCGTGCGTCGCGCTTTCATCCACCTTAAGAACGCAACGCCAATAATGATCACGTAACCGATAATGCTGAGCGGCACGGGCACTTCCTTAAGAAATAACAGACCCCAGATCGTTGCAAACACCACCTGCATGTAATCGAACACGGAAAGACTTTTCGCGGGTGCATATTTATAGGCACTCGTAATGCCAAACTGACCCATTGCCGCAGCAAGGCCTGCCAGGATCATGAAGGTAAGCTGTTTCGTACTCATGGGAACGAAATTTAGGATCATGAACGGCAGCGTCAACATGCAGGAAAACAAGGAAAACCAAGTGACGATCACCGCCGTCTTTGTCCCCTTTCCAGAGGCCCTGCGGACGAAGACATAGGCCGTACCAGCGCCAAAGCCTCCATACAATCCGATCAGCGCCGGCACAAGCTGTACGTTGCTTCCGCTTGGCCTTATGATAAAGAGTGCACCCACAAATGCCATGATCGTCGCGAACACGTCGATCTTACTGGGCTTTTCCTTCAAAACGGGAATGGAGATCAGGATCGCGAAAAACGGCGACAACTTGTTGAGCATATTTGCGTCTGCCAAATTCAATCTGTCTATCGCATAGAAATTCGCGATCAATCCAGTCGTACCAAATAGGCAGCGCAGCGCCACGTCTAGGCGCGAGCCCTTCGGAACCGTGAATTTTTCACGCTTCGCAATGAGTGTTCCCACTGCAATGACCAGCGCAAACGCATTCCTGAAAAATGCCTTTTCCATGGTCGGCAAATCCCCTGCCAGCCGCACAAAAAAGGTCATCAAGGAAAACCCGATCGTCGCGAACAATATGCAAGTAATTCCCTTTAGTTGCCCTTTCATAGCCTACTTCTCCATGCGTTTGCTCATTTCAATTTATACTGCATGAAATTTCCATTGTGTTCGAAACCATATGCCGTATAAAGCTTCACGCCCATGTTCGATGCCGTGATCCAAACGGCGCCGCAGCCGTAGTCCTTGGCCTCATCCACGACATGATCAAGCAGGTCCTTTGCAATACCCATACGCCTGTAATCTGGATTCGTAAACATGCTTGATAAAAGTCCAATGCGTCCCGTTGGGCAAGTATAGTACGGCGGTTTCTCCACAAAGGACATGCCACTCGTTCCAATGATCTTATCGCCGTCTAAAGCTAGCCATGAAACAAAGGTACCATCCGCCATGTGCCTGTGATAAAAGTCCTGCAATGCAGATGCAAGGTCTACGTTCTTCGGCACCTCGCGACCTTCCACGGTATATTCCTCCGTAATCTGCGTGATCCGCATATGAATAAAGGAATCCAGGTCAGCCTCCGTAAGCTTCCGATAGATGATCTCCTTGTCTCCAACCTGTTTTTTCTGCACGCGTCTCGTGTAGATCGTACGCGTGAATTTGATCTCGTCACCGCCGGTCTCACCAGTCTTTACGTCAAACTCATCCGCGTCAAATTCCGGGAAAAAAACATCGCCATCTTCGATGGTCGTATCCACCTCCGTGATATACATTTTGTCTACAAATGGAAGGACCTCCTTGTACAGACCGTACCCGCCGGAAATATAAACCTTCGCATCTCCTGCAAGCGCGATCGCCTCCTTTACGGAAGACGCCGTCATCAAGTTCTCGCCTTCGAATTTCGCAGTTCTCGAGACAATGATATTCAACCGATTCGGCAGGGGATGTCCGATCTCCTCATAGGACTTGCGCCCCATCACGACCACGTTCCCCGTCGTCAGCTCCTTAAACTGCTTCTGCTCTCCCTTGATCCTCCAAGGAATCTGTCCATTTTTCCCTATCACGTTATTCTTAGAACGCGCAACGATTAAACCAATCATCTTTCTCTTCCCTCTCCAAAATCATTTTTATTCAAACCGGATCACTTGCTCCGTTGCATCAACCGTTGCTTTCACGCCAAACGGCAGGATGCACCGCGGCAAGGCATGCCCGATGTTGAGATTAAAGACGATGGGAAGCTTTGGATCATCGATCACTTCAACCAACGCTTTTTTATATTCTTCCGCGTGGGTCTCGTCCATGGGCTTCCCCGCAAGCACGCCCGAGATCACTTCAAACACGCCCCGCTCCTTCAAGTACAAAAGCGACTGACGGTAATTCTCCGGCAAAGGCTTTTCCTCACTGGATTCCAGAAGAAGGATCCGTCCCGCCCAATCTTCTTTCGCGGGGAACAACTGGTACTTTTCACACAAAACCGGCATGTCCGCATAACGATCGCCATTGAACATGTCATACATGGAATCAATGCAACCGCCAAGGATCTCGCCCGAAAACATGGGGCTGCCCTGCAACAACTCAAATCCATGGTCTGGCTTGGATGGCAGCGCAACGCCCACCTGATCAGGCGCAAACACCTTTCTTTCCTCATACCAAACCTCGCTGGGACGCACTTCCCGAACGGTTCCCGTCGTGATGAATTCCTCGAAATATTTCTTCGTATACGGCAGCATATCCGGCCCAAGCTCGC
>JAFPRF010000027.1 GCA_017400965.1 Lachnospiraceae bacterium | reverse complement strand
TTTGGCATGGATTCCCTCGTGATCTTTTTGGACGCGAGAAAGGGTTTTACGTTCCGTATCTTGCTCGATGCGGAGAGACTTCCCTTGGATGCTTCCTGGCGCGCGGAAGAGCTTGCAATGCATGACCTGACCCTATCCGTGGACTTTGTTGACGATACCTGGCGCGTGATCTTGACCGCGGGAGAGGAGGGCGAATCATGACCTTCCTCACTGTTTCGAAAGAGATCCAAGGCTGCATCACCCTTTGGGTATCGCTGGTGGAGATGCTCCTTGTCTTTAACTTTTTCCGTTACGTACAGATCGGCAAGCGCAGATCCAACATCCGCTGCATTATCCTGGGCCTTCTAAATTTCGCATTGCTGGAGGTCCTGCTCCAGCACATCGAGGGCGAGATGTATTGTCAGATCGTCCTGCCGCTTTGGGCGCTGCTGCTGATCATTGCGCTCTTCACCGCCTTTGCGATCGCGGAGCATTATCGCATCGCCGTATGGAATCATACCCATGTTTCCGCAACCTCCATCAAGGAGGCGCTGGACGCGCTGCCGACGGGTCTATGCTATGCCCTGCCGGAAGGACTGCCGCTCCTCGTGAACGAGAAGATGGAGACGCTTGGCAGAACCCTCCTGGAAAGGCCGTTATTGGACGCAGGAGCGCTTTGGACGACGCTCATCGAGGGAAATGCTGTAGGTTGCATTAAAAACGGTCCTGAGCCCATTTACGAGCTCTCAGACGGTAGCGTATACAGCTTTCGCAGGGAAGAGCTTCGCCTGAAGGAAGGACTCGTGTACCTGATTCAAGCAACAAACGTGACCGAAGAATATGAAAAGACCAAGGAACTTGCCGAAAAACAGAAGAAAGCTGCCGTCATCAATGCGAGACTGAAATCCCTTTTGGATACCATCGAGTATGTCACCATGAACCGCGAACTGCTACAACTAAAGGTCGCGCTCCATGACAATCTCGGCCGAAGCTTATTATCCGCGAAACGCTACGTCCTCAACCCGGATTACGTGGATCCCAAGGACCTGCTCGCCATTTGGAAGCACAACCTAAGCCACCTCATCGGCGAGTCGCCGGAGGAATGGCAGGTGCCGTATTATGTGGCGAGAAAAGAGGCGGCAACGCTGGGGATCGACCTGCAGATCGTGGGCACGCTTCCCGAGGAGGAACGCTACCTTCCCGTGATAGACCAGGCCATCTCGACCCACGTGATCAACGTGCTTCGCCATGCTGACGGTCACGTTGCCATGGTGCACATCTGGGAGGAGGAAAAGAAGTATATCATCACCTTCACCAACGACGGCAATCCGCCCACTGGAAAGATCAAAGAAAACGGCGGTTTAGGCAACATTAAGCGCGAAGTCGAGGCCCTCGGCGGGAGCCTGACCCTCGACGCCACGCCACGATTTGAAATGACGATCACGCTACCCAAGTAAGCAAAGGAGGCAACCATGCCCTACCAAACAGTCATCGCAGAAGATTTCAAAATGATCCGGCAGGTCTTCGAGTCTGCCGTTAACGAATCCGAAAACTACGAGCTCGCCGCATCCTTCCCCACGGCCCAGCAGGCCATGGAATGGTGCGAAAAGCATCATGCGGACCTCGTCCTCATGGACGTACTCATCCCCGGCAGCATCAACGGACTCGACGCCGCGCGCCAGATCAAGGCCGTCAGCCCTGACACGAAGATCATCATCGTCACCTCCATGCCCGAGCTCTCCTACGAGCGCCAGGCGCGGGAGATCGGCGTGGAGAGCTTCTGGCAAAAGGAAGTCCAGGAACAGACCATTCAGGAAATCATGGACCGCACCATGGCCGGCGAGTCTGTCTATCCCGGCTATAAGCCTAAGGTCAACATCGGCTGCGCCGTCAGCACCGAGTTCACTGACCGCGAGATCGACATCCTCAAGGAACTCGTCACCGGCGCCTCCAACGCCGAGATCGCTGAAAAACTCGGCCTAAAGGAGCCTACCGTAAAAATGCACGTCGGCAACATGCTCCAAAAAACCGGCTACAAAAGCCGCCTCGAACTCGCCGTCAAGGTGAGGCACATGGGGCTCATCATCGGGGATTCGGAGTAGGAAACTCAAAAAAATTTCATAACCCATACT
>JAFPRF010000205.1 GCA_017400965.1 Lachnospiraceae bacterium | reverse complement strand
TGACAAAAGACCTCCATGAAAATCACGTGCACTTCATGGTTTCGATTTGGCCGAATCTCACGGAAGGCACGGAGAATTACGAGGAGTTTAAGGAAAAGGGCCTACTCTTGCCGGGGATCAATAATTACAACCCGCTGGAGGCGGAGGGCAGAAAGACTTATTGGAAGCAGGTAGAGCGCGGGCTGTTTTGTCATGGCGTGGATGCCTGGTGGTGCGACAATAGTGAGCCCTTTACGCCTGAGTGGAATACGCTGATCCGGCCCGAGAGCGCAAAGAGCTTTGAAGAATACAATCGGACGGCGGCGATGCATCTGCCTGCGACGAAAACGAATGCGTACGGCTTTTATCATGCGCAGGCGCTGTACGAAGGACAAAGGGGATATTATGCGGAAAATGGCGTGGCTCAAGAGGAGCAAAAGCGCGTCGTGAACCTGACGAGAAGCGGATATCTCGGCCAGCAGCGCTTTGGCGCGATCCTTTGGTCGGGAGACATTTCGGCTTCTTGGGAGACCCTGCGGAAGCAGATTGCGGCAGGCACTGGCTTTTGCGCCAGCGGCATGCCGTATTGGACGGTGGACATTGGAGCGTTCTTCGTTAAGAACGGTATCCAGTGGTTTTGGGATGGAAAATATGACGAGGGTCCGAAGGATCCCGCGTATTGCGAGCTCTTTACGAGATGGTATCAGTGGGCAGCGTTCCTTCCGATTTTCCGCGGACATGGCACGGATTTTCGCCGCGAGCTCTGGGAGTTTGATCAGCCACAGGCACCCTTTTATCAGGCGCTGCTTCGCGCCAATCAGGTGCGCTACGAGCTGCTGCCGTATATCTATTCCTTGGCAGGCCAGACCTACCATAAGGATGCGAGCATCATAAAACCTTTGGCTTATGCTTTCACGGAGGATCAGGAGACTTGGGAGATTCGGGACCAGTACTTATTCGGCGACGCGCTGATGATCTGTCCCGTAACGACGCCCTATTTCTTTGGCGAGAATAAGGGGGAAACGGCCGCGCGCAGAGTGTACCTGCCCGCAGGCTGCAACTGGTATGATTACTGGACGGAGCGTGGCTACGAGGGCGGCCAGTGGATCCTCGCGGAGGCACCCCTCGATCGCATTCCCGTCTTTGTAAAAGCTGGTTCCATCCTTCCGAAGAAGCCCTTTGCGCTCTCTACCGAGGAACAGACTGGTGAACTCACCCTCAACGTCTACTCCGGCCAGGACGCAACCTTCAGCCTCTACGAAGACGCCGGCGATGGCTACGGCTATGAGAAGGGCGAGTATCAATTTACGGAACTGAAATGGATCGAAAAAGAGCAGAAGCTCTTAGTAAATGGTAACGAAGATGATAAGTGGAACATAAGAATTGTGAGACCCCTGTAATCGATTATCTCGAGGGGGAAAGACGCTCCCATCGTCGCCCCGAGGGTTTCGTTATCTAACAGGTATCTGAAGAATTAGCTTGAATTCAGGTTCTGTCAAAGCTATGGCAACATCGTCTTCACAAGCGATTACGTCGTCGAGAATAACGCCACCCAGAACTACCTTGGGGATATGGCTTCGCTTTCAGCGATTGCCGAAAAGAGCCCGACTTTGGCTCTTCTCACCCC
>JAFPRF010000204.1 GCA_017400965.1 Lachnospiraceae bacterium | reverse complement strand
GGTGATACCAATGTTACGCTCATCCCCAGCGCCGCGCACCGTACTGCGCAGGCCATGCCGGAAATGCCGCTGCCAATGATCAATATCTTCATGCCGCTCCTCCCGTCGCCAAAAACATTAGGAACTGCCCTCTGACCACCGAAACAATGGACACTACAAATAGAATAACGCAAAAGACATACAGTACGATATCTATCTTCTTTTGGCGCTCTCTGGAGGAAAGCCATCCCAGCGTGATCAGTGCCTTAGAAAACGATACGGCCGCGTGCGAAAGGATTGTTCCAAAGAACAAAACCTCAACCAAGGCCAGCCCCCACCATGCGACCAACTTTCCCTGTCCGGCCGTCTCCTTCATCAGATCAAATGTTTTTAAATGCAGGATCAGCATGGGAAAGATCAAGGCCGCCGTGAGACGCTGAATGACCGTCCTTACGTTTTTCTTCGGATACGTAAGGCGCGTGCCATCTCCCTGCAAAAAAACAACCAACATGCCAAGGACGGCGTGAATACACGTACAAATCATGAACGGCATCGCCGTTGCCGTCTTCAAAACGGGATTGTAATAGAAGGTCAAATAGGCAAAATCGTTATAGCAAATATGAACCAACATAGCCAAAAAAGTCACCAGGGAAACATACGCATTGCATTTTTTCAGTACCATTTTTCTTGATCCTTCCTTTCCCGTTTGATACTACTAGAATACCACGTTTCCGACGCTGACACAATCTTTCCGAAGGCAATTGGCAAGGTCATTTTCGCGTGCTATACTGACCATAGATGGTTATGTTCGGATTCGAAAGGGGGATGCAAGGGCATGAAGAATCTGTTCAATTTCAAAAAACCTGTCTTCTGGCTCACTTGGGGAACGCTCGCCGTTCTGATTATTGTCGTTGTCTGCATTTTGACAAGCCCCAAAAAACCTGCAGACCAAGAGACGGAAACCTTTGTCTCAGCTTCTTCCGATCAAACGCAGGAGTCATCATCTCAAACTGAGGTCACGGAGTCTTCCGAACCCGAAGAATCAATGCAGGGATGGGACCCCGACAGCGATCGCATTCCGACGCAAGAAGAAGTCATTCAATATTGGTATGACCACAGGGATTATCCAATAAAGATTCATTCCCCCGCTTTTCGAATATACTATTCCGGTGGATTATACTACAAAATGCAGGGACCTCCAGAGGATCTGCTAAAGGAGATGAGCTCTGATGAGTTGGCAGAACTTCTTTTTCGATATCCCGGAGGCATCTTGAATGAAACTGTTGCCGATACGGCACTGATGGGACTTGAGCTTTTCAAAAATAAATGCAATATTTTTGAAGAGCTCACTAACCGCAAGGATGGACCACACGCTATTTTGTATGCCTTTTCGAAGATAAAACTGGACTTTGATGCAATTAAGGGACCGAATTGTTATCAGGATATTGGATATAATGCAGAACGATTCGTATATGATTACGTCACTTCTTATCAAGATCAATTTTCTGCTGAAGACATTGCTTACTATGAAGAGATTTATCAAGACCGATATGAAAAATACTATTCCAAATATGAAAAAGACAACTACTCCCGCATCCCAGCCTTTCGTAAGGTTATCTTTTCCCCTGGAGAGAAGAATCGTGGTAATGAAATCTACACCTATTCCTTGGAGCGTTTGAAAGCACTCAAAAATCTCTGGTACCAAAAGCGGTTTTATCCTGATTATTTTGCAGATGCTCCGTCAGGCTATATCGGTTATAGCCTTGGTCTAGAGATCACGGAAAGTGATTATATCGATGTCTTAAACCCTCCGGCGGATTTACTGAAAGAATTCTCTACGCAAGAGCTTGCAGACATGGTTATCAGATACTATACCTATGTATGGCCTGATTTCTTATCCCAATATGATCATAATGTATTGAGCGATGGTTTTGCAGATGCATACTTTGCCTATCAGGAAAAGAATAGTGACATTCTAAAAGAACTTTTGAATCGAACGGATGGCATTCATTGTGTGATCGCTGCTTATGAATCCTTCAAAATCACAAGTTATCCATATGATTCGCTGAGTGTTGGCTTATTTAGAGATTTCGATGACATATCCATTGAATACCTTGCCTGCCGTTTTATGGACAGGTATCTGGATCGATTCACAGATGAGGATATTCAGTATTACTATGCAGTTTACGATCAAAAGAAAGCTCTCTATGACCAAATAAAAGAAACCGCCGTCCGGGAGCTCTTTGAGACAAAGCTTTCCAGACAGCGGTAATGATTCATATGATTTAAGTCTAATTACAGAACAATTCCAGCTTCGCGATCAAATCCTCCAGAATGTATCTGGAGTCCACGTCGAGGTACATCTTGACCATGGGGCGCTCGCCGATCATGGAAGAGGTGTCCTCGGCTACGAGGGGTGCGGGTACGTAGGTGAAATGTCCGCAGTCGGGATTCAATGCCAATGCAATGGCGGGGGAATCGCCGAGGGACCAGCTCTCTCCCTTCGTCCAGCCGGCGTACTCGGAATTGTTATAATTCACGAGATTCCAGAACAGATGCTCACCGATCTTACCACAGGGAAGAATCCTTCTTTGGATCTCCGCGATGCCAATCGTTATTGTTGTATAAACCGTTGAGGGTACGACCCAAACGTCACCGCCGCTTGAGAGCACAAGGTTTGCCGCCTTAACGTCATTCCCTGCGTTGAACTCGCGGAAAGGTGCCTTCGCGGGAGCCGCGCCGTGGGTGCCGATCCAGATCACCGTCACGCGCCCTATGATCTCAGGGCAGGCCTGCATGGCAACCGCCACGTTCGTAATGGCCCCCTGACAGAGCACAAACAAAGGCTTCTCATCTTCCTTCATGGCTTCATCGATCAAGAATTTTACGCCATCAGAAAGCGACGCATCGCCTTCTTCCATCGGCCCTTCCTGACCTCTTTTTGCAAGTCCCCGATCCATGCCCATGCAATCCAGGATCGTCAAAATCTCCTGATAGCTTTTCTCCATCGACCCCGCTTCCCGAAAATGCTCGGCTAAAATCCCTTTCACAACCAGCTTGGGACTAAGTAACCCCTGAACGATCGCGAAGGGATCGTCCGCCTCGCAGGCAGCATCCGTGTCGATGATCACTCGAATCTTCTTATATTCCGGAACGTCATATAAAAATGCCATCTTCCCTTATTCCTCCAAGAGCTTTAGCACGACCGTAATGTTATCGCGGTCCATCTGCTTGTAATCCACGTTCTTTCCCGTAACTTCATTTTCTTTCGCTGAAAGTTCATCCAGCTCATCCCAAGTCACAAGGCAGGCATGGCGCTTGTTCGGCGCATCCTTGGAAATCCTGATGTGTCCAACGCCGCCGACCGCAACCTCCTTGCGGAACTGCTCTGCCCGCGCATTCCACTGCTCGTCGCTCATCCGCGCGTAGCCCATGCTAAAGTGGAACGCATTCCAGCGAAGATGCTCCGTCTTTGCCATGTTCTCGAGTTTTTCCGGCGTCAGCTCCTTCGAGTGATCCTCGCAAAGTCTCCCGAGGTAACCGGAGAGGAAGTCCGCGCTGGCGCGGCAGCTCATGCGGCTGAAGTAATCGCAGGCCATCCACTGGTCCTTAGGCGAACCGTTGGGATCGTTGTAATAATGATTGATGCGCATCGCGAGATCGTCCATGGTCCCGCCAAAAAGGATGTCCGCGTCGTGTAGGCTCGCGTATTCGGTCTCGTTATGATTGCGATGACAAACGACGCTGTCATTACAACACTGATAAATGGAAAGCTCCCGTCCCGACTTTGCGAGCAGATCCATGATGGCATACGCGATCTCGCTTCCCTTCTTGAGATTCCCGACCGAAACAACGACATAGGTCAGCGTCTTTGCATGCTCTTCCAGGAAATCGCAGATCTGAATGCTGCGACCGCTCTGCGGATGGAATTCCACGTCATAGCTTTGCAGCATCGCCGCATATCTTCTGCGATAGAACCCGTCCACGCTTCCGCAACCCGGATCGAAGACATGCGCATGGAAGGTGCTGCCCTCAAACTGTCCGTTGGCGATAAGCTTTTTCAAAACCTCCTGGCCCATGGGACCAAAGCCGACCAAAAGAACTTCCACGTCCGCCTTCGCGCGACCGTCATCGTCAAACTCCACAACCTTACTCAGGGGATACTTTTGCAGAAGAAGTCTCGCTGTCAGCTCGGAGTGATCAAAGGCCTTCACCTCGCCGTAGCCGTAATGATCCTTCGTCGCCTGCAGGTCTCCGCCATGTCGCTCCTCCTGACCCAAAAGAACCAGCGAGGTCCTGGTCGGCGAAATGTCCGCCTGCTTCATGAGACCCAACAAATGCACGGCATATTTGATGTTGGAATCCTCATCCTCCGACAGGGCGTACAAATGCAGATTCCGCTTCTTATTTTGCATCGAAACGCGCTTTAAGAACGCTTCCTGTGGCTCCAGCGCAATGTCATCCGAATACAGCAGCGCGCCCATCTGACGGATCGCCAGCTCCTGCGAAGCATCCGCACGGCCCACAAAAACAACGGCCTTATGCTTATCAGCCGCAATGTGACGCCCCAGCGTTAAGGAACTGTCCGTAATGCCATGGATCAACTCCAGCTCACGCACGTTTAAAAGGAGCTGCTGCAGCTTTTTGATGGCGCCCTTTCCGAGAGCCAGTACCGCTGCGCTCGCCATGGAATAGTAGGCGAAAAAGTGCACCATCCAGAAAAGGAATAGCCATCCGGAATCCGTGATGCCAACTGCTTCGAGTGCATCGCGGAACACCTTCTCATTACTGATGCCGACGAACATGCGTCCCACGTCGATCAAGGTCTTTAGCACGGCCGACATGCTCTCGAACATGTTTCTGTGACCGTGCGAATAGCTAAAGCCATAGATCACGATACCGCCTGCTGCCGCGATAAAGAACGCGACACCCGTGATCTTCTCGCGCTTTTCCTGCTCCAAAGCCACGTACAGGATCAGTGCCAGGAAGAATGCCGCCGATATTAAGATTACCGTCATGTCTACTGCCATTTACTTGATCTCCCCTAACACTTCCCAAGCGGAATCATCCAGTGCCTGCTCCGCCTTTGATAATTGATCGTACGGCACGATCATGGTGTGATGACGCAGCGCGTTGTCGCGCACCTCTGCGTTACTCCAGTTGTTCATCACGTGGAAGCGTACCCAGCGCTTATGCTCAAGCCATCTGCAGGCTTCCTTCTGCTCGCCCGTTCTCGCGCTGTAATTTGCAAACGCGCGCATGCAGATCTCCGGCGTGATCGTCGTTACGTTCTCCTTCGGAAGCAGGATGCGCACCTTCGTCAGCAGGTGATCCGCCGCCGCGATGTTGGACTGTCTGTGGAACTCTGAAAGCTCCGTCCACTCACAGCCGGAACCCGTTTTACTTCTGTAAAGGTCATTTAACAAAATGGCCAGCTTGTTCAACTTTTCCTGCATCACCATCTCGCGGGTTAGGAGCCTGTCATCCCCGCCAAAGCTCCTGCAACGGTCATCCTCGTGAGACGCGTAAACGTCAACCTGGGCCTTCGTCGGAAAGAACTTGCGAAGCTCCGCCATGCGGTAAAGGTTGACCTCCTCGTCGTCATCACAAAACAGGATTCTTCCGGCGTTCGCGAGTACCTCAGGCGACGCGTTCCACTCCTGGGTTTCAAAGTAAACGCCATCCTCGCCCTCCGGCTGCTGCCCGATGCCGACGATCTTTCCGAGCTCATAATGATCCCGGCGGAATGCCTCCCAATCGCCAAACAGATGATATTCCAGCGGATGCTCCCAGGAGAGCACGTTGATCAAAATGCCGCGCTCCAAAAGGTGCCTTGCCACCTTACCGTCACCAATGATCAGGATCGTCTTCTCACCCTGCTCTACGGGATAGGTCGTCCAATAGCTGCGTGCGATCGTATCCGGCCGATGGAACAGTACCATGTCCGCGGGATACTTATCCGGCGCATGATCCGCCTCGCAGTAAACCTTCAGGCCCTCTCTGTCCGCCCGATCTAGGAGCGTGCGGCCCAAATGGTAATTCTCCCAGCCGTCCTCCGTCATGAAGAATATATGACTGAGTTTCGCGGGATTCTGCCGCTTCACGACAACCTCTAGCGGCTCGTCGATGATCACGTGATGATGCATGGTCGGGTAATGCTCCTGTGAAACAGTATCCTCATTGCCGCAGAAAACAAACGCTGCCTTCGCGTCCTCCTTTGCGAGGCGCTCTGCGAGAAGCTGCGTCCGCTCATCCAAGGTCGAGAACACGTACCAGTCCCTGTTACGCACGCACCAAAGGCGCAGGCTCGGAAGGAGCGCACCAAACAGTATGGTGAACATTAGGCCAAGCAGGAAAGTCAGAACGCCCGCACTCGAGATCATCATCACGGCGCCGATCACCTTGCCCGCCAGCGTCACCGGCGTTACGTCGCCGTAGCCCACCGTCGTCAGCGTCGCCAGCAGATACCACGCCGCATCGCCAATGCTAGTGATGCTCTGCTCTCCGCCCTTCGGGATCGTCTCCACGATAAATAAAAGGATCGTCAGGAAGAAATAAAAACCGATAATAGATAATATGATCTGTATGATTCGTTTCTTTTTCATGATATGCCTCCCCACAACTCTTAATTCTATCAAATTTTCGAAATAAAGTCTATCCGTAGCGGCGACGTTTTTGCTATAATAAGGCAAAGACCCACAGGAGGTGTTTCCCATGCGAGTTGCAGTTTGCGACGATGAAGAGAGATTCCGCGTTCAGATCCGCGACCTGATCGATAAGATCTATAATAGCCTCGACGTCATCGTTGATGACTTTTCGGACGGCAAAAAGCTCCTAGAGCGGTTCGACGCCAACCCCTATGACGTGATCTTTCTGGATATCGAAATGCCTGAGATGGACGGCATCACCCTCGCCAAGAAACTGCGCGAGCGGAGCGAGTCCGTATTCATCGTCTTCCTCACGGGTCACGTGGAATATGCCTTAGAGGGGTACGAAGTCAATGCCCTGCGCTACCTGACCAAGCCCATCAAGGAGGATAAGCTCCGCGAGGTGCTGAAGTACGTCCTGGATAAAAACTCTGGGAAGCGCCAGCTCATGATCAAGGCTGAGGGCGAAGAGCTTCGCCTCCCGATTTCCGACATTTTCTATTTCGAAGCGCAAAACCAGTACGTGATGATCCACGAAAAGGGTGGCGACCACCTGGTGCGCGCCAACCTCGGTGACTTTGAGGAGCAGCTTGCAAAGGACGGATTTTTCCGCATTCACAGGGGCTATCTCGTCTCCCTTTCCAAAGTAAAAAAGATCGTCAAAGCCGAGGTCATGATGGAAAATGGCGACACCCTCCCCATTAGCCGAAACAACGTAAAGGCACTAAAGGAAGCCCTGTATTCCTTCGTCGAGGAGGAGGCTTTTTAGCCCAAATTCCACCCTCTACGTACGTTTCGCGACAAAATTTCATCCGTTTACAACAGTTTTTCCCCGGAAACTGACCAGTTTTGCTATGGTGAGTTCAACAAGAAAACAAGGGGCCGCACGAAACCGGCAGCCCACCAAAAGAAAGAGGGAAAACTATGAAAAACGTAATGAAACAGATCGGAAAAGCTCTTTGCTACTTCATCCTTTACTTCCTTGGCCAGTCCGTGGTCGCCTTCATCATCCAGTATGGCATGGGCATGTACCTTGGCATGCAGATGCGCGCCTCCGGAATGACAATGACCCAGGAAGAGACCATCGCCTACGCGAACAATTTCTACGCCGAGAACATGGGCCTTGACCTTGCGGCTCGCGCCATCTTCACCCTGGCTTTTCTCGCCATCTTCTTTGCGATCCGTAAGAAAAAAATCGCGAAGGAACTGGATCTCAAGAAGGTTCCCGCTAAGTTTTACCTGCCTGCGATCCTTGGCATCCTCTTTATCATGTTCACCGTCAACAATTGCATGAGCCTTTTGATGCCGCAAGACAGCCTTGAAGAGTTTCAGCAGGCTTCCAGCGTACTTTACGCATACCCGCTCTGGCAGGCAATCCTCGCCAACGTACTCCTGGTACCCATTCTCGAAGAAGTGATCTTCCGCGGCGTACTCTTTTCCAGACTTCAGAAGGCAATGCCGAATGTTGTTGTAGCGATCATCACCTCCGCACTGTTTGGCTTAATGCATGGTCAAGCCCTTTGGATGCTCTTCGCCTTCATCATGGGCCTGGTCGTAAGCTACGTTCGCGTTAAGACCGGTTCCATTCTGCCCACGATCGTGATGCACGTGATCAATAACCTATACGCAACGCTCGTCTCCTACGCCATCATTAAGATCACCAGCGCTCCCATTGTCATCGCAATGATGATCCTCGGTGCCATCAGCATGGTTGGCTGCATCATCCTGATGAAGAAGTTCACCAAGGAAGAAGCAACCATTTCCGCAAAGGCAGAGGTTTCCACCGTAGTCATCTAAGAAAACATGTCATAAAACACGGCCGCTCCCCCAAGATGGGAAGCGGCCATTTTTTATTTGAATCCAACAACCTTTTTCACTTCGATCTTCTCATTAAATTCCTTCTCGCCACTTGCCGCGATGAAGTCCTCCTTCTTGAGAATGATGTTATTTATGCCTGCGAGGCTGCACCGCAGCGCCGCCTTCGACCAGGTTCTCTCGTAGAGATTACGCACAAATCGGGCGTTTGCAAATTCCTTCGACTGCAGATACTGCTCGGAAAGGGCGTTAAAGTACTTAAATGCCTCCTCTTCCATCGCGGGATCGTAGTTAAAATGCTTGCGTACCATGAGCATAAAGATGTCAAACAACTGCTTACGGCTATAATTCGGGAAGTGCAGGATCACGGGCATTCTGCTTCGGATGCCAGGGTTCGCCTTCATCAGCGTCTCCATCTCATCCGTGTATCCCGCCATGACAACGAGCATGTCGTCCCTGTGATTCTCCATCTCGGAGATCAGCGTTGTGATGGCTTCCTTGCCGTAATCATTTGTCGTATGTCCGTCATCGTACAGCGCGTATGCCTCATCGATAAAGAGCACTGAACCGTAAGAGTCACGGCAGATGGTTGCCGTCTTCACGGCCGTCTGTCCAACGAATTCCGCGCACAGGTCCCTGCCGCTATACTC
>JAFPRF010000203.1 GCA_017400965.1 Lachnospiraceae bacterium | reverse complement strand
GCGTTTTCCAAAATGGAGCTCTCTTAGGCCCTCCACCTCGTTGCAGATCTCGCGGATGTCGCAGATGGAGCATTCGGTCGGCAGGCCCTTTTGGATCTTTGAAAGGGAATTTCGAATCTCCAGCGCGGTCTTTGCCTCCTGCGAAAGCTTCTCGTAATCAAAGGAATCCAAAGTGATAAAACTTACCCGAACGGCTCGTACGCTCGGGTTTTTCTTATAGTGGGAAATAAAGGTATTCCCCAGCTTTTCGAACGATATCCCATCCTGCAGGGCCTGCTTCGAAACCCGCACCGGCTCTCTCGCCGACTGCCCCGAGGTCCGCATCATAAAGCCCTTCCCATAGACGTGAAACTTTTCAAATTCAATGTCCTGAAGCAGCTTTAGGATCTGGCTTGAATCTTCCTCCGCCGGGCTCTCAACCAGTACCTCACAGATCCTCGCGTAGCTTACGTCGCCCTGGATTTCCGGCAGATCCGGGCCATACACAAAGACCTGGTCTCCGTCAAACAGCGCAGGATCCTCCGTGACGCAGGTCAGGTTCGCACTCATCGCCTTCCCCCCGCCAAGCTCGTAGGCCACATCCTTTTGAAAGATCATCTCAAAATCCGCGTTCTCCGGCCAAGTGTTTCCCTCTGTAAAAGCCATACTCCTTACGGGCAAGCCCTCGAGGAGCGCCCGCACCCGAAGAATCATCGCATCATATAATTGCATCATGGTTATTCCTTCGCAAGGCCCTTAAGGTACCCTTTACGCTCGTACATCATTCTGTCGGCGCGCACAAATACGTCATTGTAGCACTTATCATCATAGGGCTTGAATACGCTCAGTCCGCTGGAGATCACGACACGCCCTTCCTTTTGATTCTTCAAAACCTCTTCTTCAAAGGTGAGGATCAAACGGTTCCTGTCCGCGTAATCATGTCCCTCCAATACGGCAACGAACTCATCGCCGCCGATGCGGTACAGAGGACTGTTCGGGAAAATCTGGCCGATCATGTCGGTGGCCGCCTTAATATACTCGTCACCTGCTTCATGACCCTTGGTATCGTTGATGTTCTTCAGGCCGTTTAAGTCGAATACGACAACGCCGAAGGCCCGTAGCGCACCGCGGGACAGCTTCGCATCCATGGCCGTCTGCTTTTCCTGATACGCCAACTTATTGCCAACGCCCGTCAGCGCATCCTTGTAGGCCAGCTGCTTCGCCGTACCGATCTCGCGATCGTACTCCACCGTCTCATCCCAGTAAACGAAGGTGTGAATGACGCAGGTCGCCAGCAGACACCCAATGGCATACATGGGCATCAGCGGCAGAAACGCCTGCAGCGCGATAAACGCCGTCATGAATATGCCCGAAATTGCAATCGCTCTGTAACGGGAGCGCTTCAGGCCCTTCAGCCGGTAAGCATTGAACATCGAATAAACGCTGGTCATGAAGAACAGACCCATTTGCATGATCAGCGTGATGAACCGCGCTGAGTTCGGCATGTATTCCTTCTCTTCATTAAAGCCAAACACGATGGGCGTGAAGAAATTGATGATCAGAACAACTGCCTCATAGACCGTTAAGATATAGCCCGCGCTTAAAAGCATCTTCGCAAAGGTGCCTTTGTTCTCCAGATACGAGACCACGAACCTCGTCCACAAAAGGACGGAGATCACCATGGCCATAAAGTAGATCGTCGTATCAGCGAAGGTGATGGCAACCCAGCGGCGCTCATAGAAATAGCCCCAGAAAATATCCGTGACAAAATAGGTCATGACGGCGATCAGGAAGTGCCGATAACGCCGCTGAACGATGGGGCGTCTCCCGTTTTGCGGATTCTTCAGTGCAGTATAATTCACGATGATAACGACGATCAGCGAAAGCAATCCAATACTTGCATAATACATACCTTACTCCGTTTCTAGCTATTTCTTTAGCCCCTTTTGCCTGGCGAACTCTGCCGCGCCCAGCGCACCCATCAGCTGCGGATCAATCTTTAGTTCGATGACTTTGATCTTCAAAACCTTTTCAATGGCGGCCTTCAGACCGTCGTTTTTCGCGCAGCCGCCGGTCAGTGCGATGCTGTCCGTGGCACCCGCCTTCTTTGCCATGACAAAGCAGCGCTTTGCCACCGCCATTTGGATGCCGGCCGCGATTTCCTCCATGGGCTTGCCCTCGCCGACGAGGCTGATGACCTCAGACTCCGCAAACACGGTACACTGCGCCGTGATCGGGATTACGTTCTTCGCCGTGAGCGAGAGCTTTGAAAACTCCGGTAGCTCCATCTCGAAGGAACGCGCCATCGCCTCGTAGAAGCGTCCCGTGCCAGCCGCACATTTATCATTCATGGCGAAATTTTTCACCGTACCGTCCGTATCGATGGCGATGCCCTTGACGTCCTGGCCGCCGATGTCGATGATCGCCTTCACGCTCGGATCCGTCACGTGCACGCCCATGGCATGACACGAAATCTCGGAAACGTTCTCATCTGCAAAGGGCACCTTGTTGCGCCCGTAGCCCGTACCGATTAGGTAGGTCAGCTCGCTCGAATCCTTTAGGCCTGCTGCCGTCAGCACCTCCTGCATCGCGCTCCGCGCTGACTCCTCCGCCCGGATCCGGCTGCGGATCGTCGTATGCGAAACCATCTTCCCCGTCTCATCCACGATCACCGCCTTCGTATATGTCGAGCCTACGTCACAACCACCAAAAAACTTCATTTTTACTACTCTCTCCATTCCTAAGGGACATAAAAACCCACTATGCATAATTATACCGAAAAAACTACTTTTTATCAAGACTCTGAACACGCGTGCAGGCAAAGCCTGCACTATGCTTACGTAAACGTAAGATTTCTGTAAGGAGATTCGATGGAGATTGATTTGGAGGAATGGTATCCTAGAGTCACAGAGAGGCGATAAGCGCTAACAAACGGAGGAGACGACAATGAAGAAATACATGAACATTCCCATGGCAAGAGAGTTATACAGCAGAAGCACCTGCAAGGAAATGGCAAAAGAAATAGCCGGTGAAGAGAAAATCACCGGCATGTCCTTAAGTCAGCTGTCCTGCGAAATCTTCGCACACGCTTACATTTATTATAATTTTAAGTTTGTTCCGAAGTGCTTTCGGAATTCCAAGATTGCCAAGTCCTTCTACAACAGCGTTGCTAACGGCGTTGATCTCGAGGATGACGGCGACAAGTGGTATCGCCGCGCAGCATATCGTCTGATCTGGGTTCTGCCTGCACTGGCTTAAGTCACGTTAGTTCAGCCACTTCGCGGCATCCTGCGCAGTGATCTCGCCGCAGTCGACCATGTTTTGGATCTGGGTTTTGCAAAAGGTAACATGGTCGCTAGGAAGATCGCCCGTATCCAATGCTTTGCCATACCATGTAAGGGCCATCTTGGGGTCAGGCTTTAGGAAATTATTATCCGTGATACCAAAGCGATAATAATAGCCAAGGTACTCCATCGG
>JAFPRF010000202.1 GCA_017400965.1 Lachnospiraceae bacterium | reverse complement strand
GCCCAAGGATCGCAGAACTTCACCTGATCATAGATGATGCCGTCCGCGCGGTATTCCTTCGCGAGCGCGGCCACGTAAGCCTTGCGCCCGTAGACCTTTTCCATGTTCATCTGGCGCGGGCACTGGCCATGATGCACGTAATGCGCGCAGACCTGCGTCAGTGCATCGCCGTCCTCCGTCAGCTCGATCGGATCGCGCCCAGGGAAGGATCCAAAGCAGAATCGGTCCATGCAGACATATGCGCCGCACTCCTCGATCAGCTTGACATATTCGGGATCGTCCATCTCTGACCCCACCACCATGAGCCTTGCGCGGTACTTTTTATCGTCGGGCTCACGGGTCTTTAATTCTTCCAAGGTTTCTTCTAACTTGTCGATGATCTTATCCTTCGGGCAGACATAAGTCGCCAGCGTGAGGACGCTGAATTCATAGCCCGTGATGCGGGGATGCTCTTCCTTTCGGAGTTCGCCGATTTCCTTGATCACGCAGCAAACGCGGTTGTGGAGCTCCACAGCCTTTCGGATCGCGGCATCGGACACGTCAATCCCATAAGTCTCCTGCAAAGGCTTTAGGATGTGATTCTGGCACTGCACGACAAGGAGCTTCACGCCGTTATCGTCATCCTTGAACGGGATCTCCATGTGCTCATAGAAGAATTTCTCGTTCCCCTCCATGGCATGCAGCAGCTCCATGTTCTCAGCGCATCGGTTCATCATGGTGCAACCGTCCGGCGCGATCAGGCAATCCGCAAAGTTAAAGCCGCCCTCAATGGCGCGCTCAAGCAGTGCCCGCACGGTCTCGCAAAGAAGGTTTGACATATAATAGCTCGCGATGTCCATGGCCCCCGTATTGGGCGCAGTCAGGCGGATGCCAAAGCAATTCCCCAGATTAAACAAGGGCTCCGGCGTATTCTCACAAAGATAAGCCGCGCAGATCCGGCCCTCACTCTTCGCCTCGCGCACAAGGTCATTATTCGCGGACTGCAATAAATCTTCAAAATACTGTAAGTATTTTAGGTCTCTCATCTTTTCCTCCGAAAAGTATTGTGGTAAGATAAGCTTGTTCCGCCAAGCGGGATTGAAAGGAGATTGCCATGGAAGCACATACCCATTCTCATGAACATGCACATGATCATCATGACCATCACGGAGCTGCCGAGGCGCCCACTTCAAAAGAGGAGAGGCTCGCACTGCTCGCCTACATGGTTTCACATAATAAGCATCACGCCGAAGAGCTAGCCGAGCTAGCAAAAGGTACCACCGGCGCCGCAGCAGAAGCATTGCAAAAGGCCATTGCCTCCTTTGACGCTGGCAATACGCAGTTGGAAATCGCATTGAACCTCATGAAGGAGGGTTAAGCCATGTGCCTATCCACCGTATATTTGGTAAAACAAGATCAGGAGAAGGAGCTTCTCTGTAAAAATGTCGCATCCATCACGCGGGAGAAGGATCAGCTCGTCCTGAAGAATGTCCTCGGGATCCCCACCACCGTAAAAGGTGAGATCTCGCACGTGGACTTAGTTGAGAATTTTGTTTATGTTCGCCCGATCTGATGGCTTTTTCCCAAAATGGAGCTCTCTTAGGCCCTCCACCTCGTTGCAGATCTCGCGAATGTCGCAGATGGAGCATTCGGTCGGCAGGCCCTTTTGGATCTTCGAAAGGGAATTTCGAATCTCCAGCGCGGTCTTTGCCTCCTGCGAAAGCTTCTCG
>JAFPRF010000026.1 GCA_017400965.1 Lachnospiraceae bacterium | reverse complement strand
AATCGCGCATCCCTTAAGGACGATGGCGTGATCGATAAAAAAGAGCGCAAAGTAATGAAGCGCTTGGAAAAAGCCACCATGAAGTACGTCAAGGCTCTCGAACGCGCGACAAAACATTATTCACAAACGATAATATCCGCCACCTTACATCTCGCGATCGCAATCAGATCGTTTGGCGCCAGTTCAATCTGGTAGCCGACCTTCCCGGCACTGACAAACATCTTTTCAAACTGAGTCGCCGTTTCATGTAAGAACGTCGGGAACTGCTTCTTCATGCCGATCGGCGAACAACCGCCGTGTACGTAGCCCGTCAGAGGCAATAGATCTTTTTGTTTGATCATGCTAATGGCCTTCTCACCGGAAGCCTTTGCCGCCTTCTTCAGATCCAACTCTCCCTGTACGGGTACCACAAAAACATAGTACGCGCCGCTCTTTCCCTGCGTCACCAGCGTCTTAAATACCTTCGCTGGATCCTCGCCCAAAATGCCGGCGATCTGCTCTCCCGTAAGCGTAGCATCCGGCTCATATGCGTGACTCTGATAAGCAATCTTCTTCCCATCCAGCACACGCATTACGTTTGTTTTTTCTTCTTTCACGTCACGTCTCTCCCTAAAACTTTATCTTCAGCTCTACTTTCGTCGGTGCTTTCACCAACTTTTCAAACTCTTTCCCATCCTTTTCAGAACCAATGATTGCGCCATAATGCACGGGAATCGCAACCTCGGGTTGAATCGTGTTAACCAATTCTGCCGCCTTTTTTGCATCCATCGTATACATGCCGCCAATCGGAACGAGCGTCACGTCGCACTTTACTTCCTTCGCTTCGTTCGTCAGGTCCGTATCCCCGGCCGCATACACGCGCTTTCCATTTGCGTTCACAATGTAGCCTACCCATTCCGCACTCTTGGGGTGGAACGGCTTTAGGATGTTGTAAGCAGGCACCGTTTCAAGCTGCAGACCATCGATTTCCTTCTTCTCATTCGGATTTACGGTCACGATCTTACCAACGATGCCAGCAACCTTCTGCGCCTTTGCCGCCATCTTCTCCGGCACCACAAGTACCGTATTTCCATTCGCGACCTTCTCGATCGCTTCCGGCGAAAAATGGTCATAATGATCATGCGTGATCAAAATAAACGCCGCGTCCTTCGGCTCCTCCGTCATCTCAAACGGATCCACGTAAACCATCCCCTGCTCCGTCCCGATGCGAATGCTGTTGTGCTTAAAAACGACAATGTTCTCTGTCATAATGTTACCTCCATGAGGCGCAGCCCCAAGATGTCTCTCAGAGCTGCGCCCTTGTTCTTTTCCTATTATTGCAACCCAATCTTCTTCCAGGTCTCCGGGCTGAGTGTTTTTAGGGAATCGATCACGACAACGCAGTCAGGTTTTACGTTTTGCATCACCTGTAGCATGCAGTCCTCAGGGATCGCGACGCAGCCGCCGGTAAAGGGTTTGATCTCGCCGAAGCAATGCAGGAAGATCGCGCCGCCAACGCCTGGCGTGCATTCTTCGTTATAGCTAATGTTGAGACAATATTGGTATTCGGGATCACAATCAATGAGGTGCTCGGTGTACTTATTCTTGACGTCGAGGTCGGGGTAATCCTTCGTGCTCACCAATTGGTTGTAGGCATACCCTTTTCTCGGGTCTGCGGACCAGTAATCATACTTCGTGACCTGATGATAGGGGATCGCGCAGCCAGGGTCCTTCGCAATTCCAAACGCTGCGTTGAAATGGAAGGTGCCGCTAGGCGTCTTACCGTCTCCCTCCTTGGTCTTCCCAAGACCGTTCTTACCGATATAGCCCGGCGTGGTCATGATCTCTTTCCACTTCCCGTTCTCGTCCTTCTCATGCATGGAAACATAGGCCGTTGTCTGCCCCACGGCCGCCACCACGAAAAGCTGTGTTGCCTCTTTCTCGCTTCCAAGCTGCGTCACCCACTTCGGTGAATCGGGGTATGCTTTTGCCTGATCGAGGTTCAGCGTATTACCCGTATAAGAAGTCACCAGGGTGATCATCATGATGAGTATCGAAAATAATTTATTCATGTCAGCCGTTTACCGTTCGCACTTTTTGAAGGCGAGATACCACTCCAAATTCCGAATGCCCTCTTTCCCCTCTCTGGCCTCGGCTTCTTCCAACGTCAGCGGCGCTCCCAAGACCACGTCATCCCCAGGATTCCAATTTGCCGGCGTGGAAACGTTCTCCGCATCATGAAGCTGCAGGGATTCCACGATCCTCTTGATTTCCGGAAGGTTTCTTCCCGTGCTCATGGGATAATACAGGATTGCGCGGATGACACCCTCGGGATCAATGATAAACACGGCCCTCACGGTCTGCGTCTTTGCCACGGTCTGCAACATGCCGTACTTTCTGGCAACGTTCATGCTAATGTCCGCTATGATGGGGAATGCCAGCTTCACGGGGCCACTCCCGTCAAGATCAATGCCCTCGATGCTCTTCGCCCAGGCAAGGTGCGAATGCAGGGAATCGATGGACAATCCGATCAGCTTTGTATTAAGCGCCGCGAATTCTCCGGCCATATTTGTAAACCCGATAAACTCCGTCGTGCACACGGGCGTGAAATCAGCAGGATGTGAAAACAGAACCACCCAACTCCCCTTATAATCCTCCGGGAAATTCACCTTTCCCATGGTTGTCATGGCCCGAAACTGCGGCGCCGGATCCCCGATCATCGGCATGCGACTCATTTCTTCCATCTCATTTACGTTCCCCATAGTTCCTTCCTCCAATCATCAAAAAATCTACCTCTATCATAACATATACCGCTATTTGTGCCAACCGTTTTTAAGCCGTTTAAAATAGATGCAGGCGACGACCTGTGCCTTTCACAAGCCGCCGCCCGATATACAATTTCACTCGAAGTCATCTCCGCTTAGGAGCTGCTTCTTCATTAGGATTCCTGCCAGAACGATCAGCGCCGCCAGAGGCGGGAAGATCGATGCCACCACTAAGGCTACAAAGCCGATGGAGGCGATCAGGATCCAAAGAACATATTTGCCAACATTCTTGTCGTAACTCTTCATGTTTCTGCCTCCTTTCTTAGGCGAACAAGCTTGTTTTCGAGTTTTATGACTGGTTGCTGGGTAACATGTGATGTTTTCTTTTTGTTATAGTCATTGTAGCATGGAACATACCCGGAATAAAGCGCATAAAAAGACACGATACCGAGAGGTATCGTGCCTTACGCTTCCTCATTTCTTCTTATCTTCGAACTGCAGTATTTTCGTATCCCTAGGTTTGGTCGGCAGACTGTCCGGCGTGACGTAGCGGCCCTGAGGATCAAGGACGCTAAACATGGTAAAGATAGCCCGAAGCTCTTCAAGTTCCCCTGCCGTTAAGGTGTCGTTTTCCCGCAGGGCTCGCACGTAGTTCAGCCCGGCATCGATAAGGCGCAGCTTACTCGCCAGCTTCCCGTTCGAGGGCTTTGCCATGGCGGTATGAATAAAGCGAAAACGATAATTTCTCTCATCGCCCTCGACCTCTTGCAGGATCATGATGGCCTCAGGGTTTTGCGGTACGTAAATTCGACTGATGGCATCGATATTATTGTTGCACCCTCTGGGACTCTTCGCGGATTTATAGAAATCCGGCGCATAGGACTGTATCCGCGGAAGAAACTGCATGCCGTTATACGCATGCTCGCAGCACTCCACGTGCCCGTCCAGAAAATAGGCTAGCGCTACGACAAAGCCCAGATTGCCCTTCCCTGAAAGGCTCTTATTGCGCGCAAGCTCGGCGATCTGCGAAAGAAGGTAGGACCTGCTGACTACCTCGCTCCTAGGCAGCAGGATCTCTGCCGGCGGCACCTTTTTCCCGGTACGCAGGGGAAGGATCTCCGGGAACCCTGAAAATCCGTAATCTATGAAAGTGCGAAGCTCCGCATTATCTTTTTGCATATTGTAACTCCCAACTTCTCTATTCTAAATCTGGATATTCGTCCATCTTCCCTGCTTGAATCTCACGGAGCCAAAAATGAAGCGCGACACCTGATCCGCTAAAATACCCATCCAAACGCCATTGATCCCGAAGCCCAGCGCGTATCCGCAGACGTACGAGAAAACCGTTCGGATCACCGTAACGCTGACGATGGAAGCCAGCGCGGTATAGCCCGTATCTCCGGCGCCTCTAAGGCATCCCATGTAGATGACCTGTGATATCTGGAAAATGACGACCACGATAATGATTCTCGTAATGTCCACGCCGATCGCAACGATCTCCGGCTCTTCAAAAAATGCCGACATGATCGCGCGCCCGCCGAAAAAGTAAACGCAGGCCAGTACAATGGAGATGATCAGGCCCAGCTTTCTGCATGTTCGACCATACGCTTTCGCCAGTGCGTCATCTCGCTCGCCGAGGCTTCGTCCGATCAGGGCCACTGCCGTTGCCTGCAGGCCGTCACCAAAGGAGAAGGATAAGCCCATGATGTTCATGCCAACCTGATGCGCCGCCATGGCTGCCGTACCCATCTTCGCGGCCATGATCGACGTCGCCATAAAACCGACTCTCATGAGGATCTGCTCGAAAAAAATCGAATACCCAACTCTGACCAGGGACTTAAAAGCACTTAGGCTCGGCAGAATCTTATTCTTTACGATAAACGGAATGCTGACAAAGCAGCCCTTTTTGAAGAGCGACATGACGCTCATGACGCTGGCGACAACGGTTCCCAGGACCGTGGCAAGCGCGGCGCCCCGAACGCCCAGCGCCGGGAATCCGAATTTTCCGCCGATCAAAAGGTAATTGAAGATCACGTTAACGGTGTTCGACGCTAAATTGGTGCGCATGGTGATCTTTGTGTTTCCCGCGCCCCTTTGCGCCGAATTGATCCCCATTTGAATACAGTTGAAGATCATGCCGCCCATGACGATCTTGAAATAAACGGTCGCCAGATCATGCGTGTCAGCGTTCGATCCGCACAGCCTGATCACGTCACCCGCGAAGGCAACCAGCGCCGTACTAATGATCACCGCCGCAATGAGGATCAATAGTACGCCCGAAACCAAAATCCGGTTCGCTTCCTCTTTTCGATCCTCTCCCCTTCTTCTCGCAACCAGTGCGGAAAGGGAAACATTGATGGCAAAGAACATGGATAGCCCTAGGAATTTCGGCTGCGTGGTAAGGCCTATCGCCGCGACGGCGTTACTTCCCAGTCCACTTACCATGTAAGAATCCACAAGGCCGACAAACGCCGTAAAGAACGACTCCACGACTGCCGGCCATGCGATATTGATCGTCTCTTTTAAAAGTTGATTGTCTGTCTTATTCATGACTCACGTTCGCTTACTTATCTCAAACCAAACAAGACTTGTTCTGCTTCTTAGCTTAAAGTATAGCAAAATGTGAGCAGCCAGTCAATTTGCAGCTTTTGCCGTGAGGCTTATCATTATTTTACCTACGAGGCTTATCCGCAAAATTTCTACTGTATTTTTTTGTCCTTTTTTTGTAGTATGTTAATCAACTCTTTGGAGTATATTGACGCCTATATCCCAAAAAAGTAGTATGTAATTGAATAATAAAGGAAAGGGTGCGACGCAGTATGGAAGTATTCAAATTTGGTTTCAGGCAATGGAAAAAGTATCTGCCGCTGGACATTCTGACAAAGCTCCTCAGCTTTACGGCACTGACGGCGGATCTGCTATTACCATTGCTCACGGCCATGTTCATCAACCACGTGATCAAGCAGGAACCGCCGGAAGAAGGCGGTGTCTTCTCCTTTTTACTCTCTGGAAAATACGGAGAGGTGCACAGCATGCAGCTATTCTGGACGCTGGCTGTCTGGTTCCTGGGGCTGATCCTCTTTAAGGACGTCATCGTCTACGTAAAAAACTACATTCTCCAAAAGCTAGGCCTCGGCCTTGAGACAGACCTCAGAGTCCTGACCTTCCACAAGCTGATGGAGCTGGACTCCGAAACGGTATCCGAGTATAACACGGGTGAGCTTCTTACCACCATCAACTCCGACACCATCATGTTCAAGGAACTGTTCTGCCGAATGATCCCCAACATCTTCGACAGTATCTTCGTGTTGGTCGTTGCCGTTTGTATGCTGGCATCCATCAATTCGTACCTTTTGATCATCCCGGTAGTCCTCTCACCATTCTTCGCCATTGCGCTCCTGCGCTTTCGAAAGCTGGCGCGTGAGAACTTCCGTGCCATCAGAGGCAACAACAGTACCATGTCCCTGACGGTGCAAGAAAACATCGAGGCCGTTCGTCTGGTAAGATCCTTTACCAATGAAGCGCTTGAAAAAGAAAAGTTCGACAAAGCTAACGTAACGCTGAGAGATTCCCACATCAAGCAGATCAAGCTTTCCTCCACGTTTGAAGCGGTCTTCAGCATCATCCGTCAGGTCGCTTACGTGGGAAGCATCGCCGTGGCAGCCATATTAGTCATGCGCGGTCTGCTCCTTGTTGGCTACCTGGTAGCCTGCGCGGATTACGTCTTCCGCATCATGAACCACGTGACCCAGATCAACAACAGCTTCTTCCAGATGCAGCAACAATTGGTATCCGGTAAGAAGATGATGGATTTCATGAACTGCGAAAGCAAGATCGTTGGCGGCGAGAAGTCGGCCGAAGCCATTGAGCAGATCCACCTAAAGGTGGAGGATGCCTCTCTTGCCATCCAAGGTCAGGAGATCCTAAAGCACATTGATCTCGACGTAACGCCCGGCAAGAAGATCGGCATCGTGGGCGGTACGGGATCTGGAAAAAGCGTGCTCCTGGAATCCCTCATTCGCGTGCATGACGTAAGCTCCGGTAAGATCACCATGAATGGCACGGACATCAGGTCATACGATCTGGATTCCCTGCGCCAGAAGTTCTCCTACGTATTCCAGGACGTATTCCTGTTTTCCAACACCATCACTTCCAACATCGCTTACTCCGAGCCGGAAGTGGAAAGGCAGCAGATCCAAAAGGCTGCAGAACATGCACAGGCGCATGGCTTCATCACCAATCTGATGGACGGCTACGAAACCATCGTCGGTGAAAGGGGCCTGGGCATCTCCGGCGGTCAGAAGCAACGTGTTTCCATTGCAAGAGCCCTGCTTCGCGACGCACCGATCCTTGTTTTAGATGATTCCACTTCCGCGCTTGACGTGGGAACCGAGAAAAAGCTCCTTGCGGACATTAAGAAGTACTATCCCGACAAGACGCTTCTCATCTCCGCTCACAGACTGTCCTCCGTTGTGGACTGTGACGAGATCCTCTTCATGCGTGACGGCAGCATCACGGAGAGAGGCACCTTTGATGAATTGATGAAGTTAGATGGCGATTTCGCCAAGATTTACAACATTCAAAAGAATCAGGAAGGTTCGGTAAACTTCGATGCCCTGGCTGACAAAATTGCGGAAGGAGGTATGTAAACATGGCAAAGCGAAATACCTATTTCCAAGATGAAGTCATCAAGAAAAAATTTGACGTCAGACAGTTCGGACGCGTGCTCCGTTACATGAAACCCTATGTTGGCTACTTTGTTCTGGTGGGCGTCCTGATGCTCGCATCCGCCGGACTCGCCATGATCACGCCGCTCCTCCTGAAGGAAATCATCAACAACGTGGTTGAGACCGAGGATTACAAACTGCTTGCGTTTGTCATCGCATCCATGGCCACCATCGCCTTCCTCGAGATCAGCGTGAACTTTGTACATCAAAGGATCATGGGTATCGTTGGTCACAAGATCATCTGCGACGTCCGCAAGGACATTTTTTACAAGCTGCAGGAGCTCCCCTTTGATTACTTTGACTCCAAGCCCAACGGAAAGATCGTCGTTCGCGTAACGGATTACGTAAACGACCTGGCGAACTTCTTTTCCAACTACGTACTAAACCTGCTCTCCTACCTGGTAAAGCTCATCATCGTGACCTTCTTCATGCTGGGTCTAAGCCCTGCGCTGACGGGAATCGTCTTCCTTGTCGTGATCCCCATGATGGTCTGCATCTTTACGCTTCGCTATTTCATCCGAAAAGAGTTCGCAAAGCTCCGTGCGAAGAACTCTAACCGTTCCGCCTTCGTGGTAGAAACCATCATGGGCGAGAAGATCGTAAAGAGCTACAACCGCACCGAGAGCAGTGAAAAGATCTATGCAGAGATCCATGACGCCTGCGTAAAGCAGTGGCTTCGGATCTTCCGTCGCAACGAGCTCAACACGCCCATCGTTGAGACCTTCTGGAATCTCGGAACGGTTTGCCTCTACGGCGTGGCGCTGACTCTGATCCTTGGCGGATCTCAGAACGTCAACGCAGGTCTGGTCGTTGCCTTTACCAGTTACATGACGCAGTTTAGCGGCCCTCTGACCATGATCGCCGTTTTGATCCAGCAGCTGGCGCAGGTAAGCTCTAACCTAGAGCAAGTATTCGATACCATTGATTATCCCGTGGAAATCGCAAATGAAGCAGACTGCGAGGTATTGAAGAACGTAAAGGGACAGGTAGATTTTAATGACGTGACCTTTGCGTATGAAGAGGACGCGAACGTCTTAGAGCACTTTGACCTCCACGTGCATCCCGGTGAGACCATCGCCTTGGTAGGTCCTACCGGTGCCGGTAAGACCACCGTCATCAACATGCTGACGAGATTCTATGACGTAAAGGAAGGCAGCGTTTGCATCGACGGCAAGGACGTGCGAAAGGTGACCCTGGATTCCCTTCGAAAGGAAGTGGGCGTTCTGATGCAGGAGCCTTTCATCTTCAAGGGAACCATTATGGAGAACATACGATATGGTCGTCCGGACGCGACGGATGAAGAATGCATCGCTGCCGCAAAGATGATCTACGCGGACGGATTTATCCAAAGATTCAACGATGGCTATCAGCACAAACTGGAAGAGCGTGGCGCCGGTCTTTCCGCCGGAGAAAAGCAGCTCCTCTCCTTTGCGAGGATCATCCTAAAGAACCCTTCCGTCGTCATTCTTGACGAAGCAACAAGCTCCATTGACACCGAGACGGAAGCCCTGATCCAAAAGGCACTGGCAAAGATCCTAAAGGACAAGACCTCCTTCATGGTAGCGCATCGACTCTCCACCATACGAAGCGCAGACCGCATCCTCTACATCTCCAACAAGGGCATTGCCGAACAGGGCAGCCACGAGGAGCTCATGGCCTTAAAGGGTTTGTACTACGCCCTGAACTAACAACTTTAAAATCAGAAAGACCTGACCAACTTGGCCAGGTCTTTTCTAATTTACGTTGCTTAAAAGGAATTAATCCTGTACGTAAGGCATGATTGCTACGTGGCGAGCTCTCTTAATAGCTACGGTCAGAGCTCTCTGATGCTTTGCGCAGTTGCCAGTGATACGACGAGGAAGGATCTTACCTCTCTCGGATACGTATCTCTTCAGCTTATTAGCGTCCTTGTAATCAATTGCATTATCCTTACCACAAAATACACAAACCTTTTTTCTTCTGCGGATACCGCCCTTTCTTCTCATGGGAGAATCGGACTTCTCAGCTGTCTTAGTAAAAGCCATCGTAATGCCTCCTTCTGAAAATAATCGTCAAAATTTAGTTGAACGGCAATTCCTCATCGATTCCGTCGGGAATGTTCATGAAGCCATCGCCTGCTCCGCTGGGAGCTGCCTGGCCGCGATTGCCGCCGTAGTTGTTATTGTTGTTACCATAGTTGCCGCCGTTATAACCGTTGTCCCCACTGCCGGCAGCGTT
>JAFPRF010000025.1 GCA_017400965.1 Lachnospiraceae bacterium | reverse complement strand
TTCGCCCGTGTAGGTCAGCTGCAGGATGAGCTTGGGCTGGAAGCGCAGGAACAGGAACCTCGGGCAGCAACCGTCGAGCGCAAATGCAGAGTGCTTTAGGATCTTTCCGGTGCGCTCGGAGAGGAGCGTACAGGAGGCGAGCTGGAGCCAGTCCGTATGGTAGCTTCTGCCCCAATGCTTATCGGCATAGCCGTTGCAGTCATCGTCAAGCACTTCGAAGTCTTCACCGTTTAAGGTGATGCGGCCTCTAAAGTGCGTCTTGATCCCTTCGCCGTGCCAGAAGCTGTCGAGGGCGTTCATCGCGCAGAAGAACGGAGAGGCAAGAAAGCCCGTGTGACAACAGATGGTCTTGTGGATCTCGAGATCCCAGTCGCATTCATTTTGCTGATCGGGATCGCCGAAGGCATCGTAGGAAAGCACCTCATTTACGCGGCCCGTGATGCGGTTTTCACGCAGCACGTTGTCGTCAACCTGAAAATACAGGGGCTTTTTAGCATATTTACAATCTTGGATCTTGTGATAGGTGGAAATCTGCAGGCCGGGGAGTCCCTCCTTGGGGAAAACGCCTGCGGAAACCCGAACGTAGGAGGAGACGGGAGCCTGCTCCTTTTTTGGCTTGCCCGGGACGGGATTGAGGATCAGATACTCTACGAAAAAGTTGCGACGCTCACCGGTCTCTAAACTGATGCCGGAGAAGGAATGCCACCAGCGAAGGTAGCCTCTTTTCGCAAACGGTCCGCAGAGCATGTATGCATTTCTGTCCAGATCGGAATGATTCATGATGGTTCTCCCGGGAAGTTTTTGGTGAAAAATCACAAGATTTTGTTGTGACCTCTCTTATTATAATACAATATGTTGGGTCTGACAAGGGCGTCGCAAACTTTTTTTATGCAAATTTTGCACCGCTTTTTCAGACGTTGTCATCTTTCCGAAATTTTCAGAAACTACTTGTGTTTTTTCCTCAAAAAATCTATAATATTTACAGATTACAATTCCGCATTGTGGCCTCATTTGATAACGGCGTAAATCGTTACACAAAAGTGCAGACCGCACAGGCGGAAAGAAGGAGGAAGGCATGCTTTATATTGGAGTGGATTTAGGCACTTCAGCAGTAAAACTCTTGCTGATGGACAGCGAGGGTAAGATCAAGAACATTGTATCCAAGGAGTACCCCCTTTACTTCCCTCATCCGGGTTGGTCCGAGCAGAAGCCCGAGGACTGGTGGGAGCAGACCAAGGCAGGCATCAAGGAGCTGATCGCAAATGCGGATAAGTCTCAGGTAGCCGGCATCAGCTTTGGCGGACAGATGCATGGTCTCGTGATCCTGGACAAGGACGACAACGTAATCCGTCCCGCGATCCTTTGGAACGACGGAAGAACCACCGAGGAATGTGATTATCTGAACAACGTGATCGGTAAGGAGAAGCTCAGCGAGTACACTGCAAACATTTCCTTCACCGGCTTTACCGCACCCAAGATCCTCTGGGTGAAGAATAAGGAGCCTGAGAATTTCGCAAAGATCGAAAAGATCATGCTTCCCAAGGACTACATCGCTTACAAGCTGACCGGCGTTCATTGCACCGACGTATCCGATGCATCCGGCATGCTCGTATTCGACGTAAAGAACCGTAAGTGGTCCAAGGAGATGTGCGACATCTGCGGCATTTCCGAAAACCAGCTTGCAAAGTGCTACGAGAGCTATGAGAAGGTTGGCACCGTTCTTCCTGAGATCGCTGCAGAGCTTGGCATCCCCGCTACCACGATCGTGGCTGCAGGCGCTGGCGACAATGCGGCAGCAGCAGTGGGAACCGGCACCGTTGGCGACAACATGTGCAACATTTCCCTCGGCACCTCCGGTACCATTTTCATCTCCTCCAAGAATTTCGGCGTGGACAAGTTCAATGCGCTGCATTCCTTCGCACATGCGGACGGAAAGTACCACCTGATGGGCTGCATGCTCAGTGCTGCATCCTGCAACAAGTGGTGGATGGATGAGATCATCGGAACCAAGGATTACGGCGCAGAGCAGAAGGCGATCGAGAAACTTGGTGAGAACCACGTATACTTCCTGCCTTACCTGATGGGCGAGCGTTCCCCTCACAACAACCCCAATGCAAGAGCAACCTTCATTGGCATGACGATGGACACCACCCGCGCAGACATGACCCAGGCAGTGCTCGAGGGCGTAGGCTTCGCACTTCGTGATTCCTTAGAGGTTGCCAAGTCCCTTGGCATCAAGCTTGAGAGAACCAAGATCTGCGGCGGCGGTGCTAAGAGCCCTCTGTGGAAGAAGATGATCGCGAACATCCTGAACCTGAAGGTTGACGTGATCGAGTCCGAGGAAGGTCCCGCAATGGGCGGCGCTATGCTGGCAGCAGTTGCCAACGGCGAGTATGCTTCCGTGGAAGAGATCGCAGCAAAGGTTGTTAAGATCGTTGACACCGTAGAGCCCGATCCCGCTCTGGTTGCAAAGTACGAGGAGAGATATCAGCAGTTCAAGGAGATCTATCCCGCTTGCAAGCCCGTTTTTGACATCATCACGAAATAACTAATGCGGAGTGAGTGAAGCAGATTTATCCGCGAAGCGGATTTCAAAAAGGAGGAAAATACCAATGCAGATCTTAAACGTAAATGACGCTGAATTTAGAAAGTACGGCAGAGTCGTTACCAACGTTGACTTTGCTCCCCTGGTAGAGGCTCTGAAGAAGACCGAGTGCCCTGCCGGCGTGGTTTATGAGCCCAGCGTAGCTTCCCTGGAAGCAACTCCCGTTATGAAGGCCCTGAGTGAGACCACCTACGGCGAGATGCCCATCCAGATCGGCTACTGCAATGGTCACAACAATAAGCTGAACGCGCTGGAGTACCATCGCGATTCCGAGATCAACGTAGCAGCTACCGATGCCATCCTGATGCTTGGCCTTCTGGCTGACGTTGCTCCCGACTTTACCTATGACACCGCAAACGTTAAGGCATTCTTCGTACCCGCTGGTACCGCAGTGGAAGTTTTCGCAACGACCCTGCACTATGCACCTTGCGGCGTTGACGGCGCTGGCTTCCAGGTAGCGATCGTTCTTCCCAAGGGAACCAACTATCCTCTGAAGACTGCACATGCCAAGGTAAACGCTGACGGCACCGCACCCAGCGAGGATGCACTGATCACCGCAGTGAACAAGTGGCTCATCGGCCACGCAGAGGGCGGCCTCGATGCAGGCAGCTTCATCGGACTCAAGGGCGTAAACTGCACCCTGTAACTTACGTTTATTTCCCTGCGGGTTCAACCCGCAGGGTGATGAAATAAAAACCAATCATAAAACATGAGAATTGAAGGAGGAATTACCCATGAACAATTTACCCCAGGTAAAAATTGGTATTGTAGCCGTTAGCCGTGACTGCTTTCCTGAAAGCCTGTCCGTTAACAGAAGAAAGGCCCTGATCGACGCGTACACCAAGAAGTACGGCGCAGCAGACATTTATGAGTGCCCCATCTGTATCGTAGAGAGCGAGATCCATATGGTTCAGGCTCTTGAGGATATCAAGAAGGCTGGCTGTAACGCACTTTGCGTATACCTTGGAAACTTTGGTCCTGAAATCTCCGAGACCCTGCTTGCTAAGCACTTTGATGGTCCTTCCATCTTCGTTGCAGCAGCTGAGGAGAGCCAGGCAGATCTGCAGGATGGCCGTGGTGATGCTTACTGTGGCATGCTGAACGCTAGCTACAACTTAAAGCTTCGCAACATCAAGGCTTACATCCCTGAGTATCCCGTTGGCACCGCTGAGGAGTGTGCTGACATGATCAACGAGTTCGTTCCCATCGCTCGCGCGATCATCGGACTGAACGACCTCAAGATCATTTCCTTTGGTCCCAGACCTCTGAACTTCCTTGCTTGTAACGCTCCCATTAAGCAGCTTTACAAC
>JAFPRF010000201.1 GCA_017400965.1 Lachnospiraceae bacterium | reverse complement strand
CCATCGTGGAAGAGGGGTGCGAAAAGGATTGGCCGTTGGCGCTGAAGCTTAAGGGCTACGGGTGCTATACCGGGAACGAGGTGTTCGCGCAGGATTGGGTGACTTCGCGCGACTGCCTGCTCAAGCTCGCAGCCCTGACGGATGACGCATATGCTTATAATTCTCTGGGATACATTTATTACTATGGGCGCTGCACCGGGGGCAAGCCGGAGTATGAGAAGGCTTTCCAGTGCTTTAGCGTTGGCGCGGCGAATGGCATTTATGAGTCGAGATATAAGCTGGCAGACATGTTCCTCGGCGGCAAGGGATGCATCCCGAGCAAGTCGGCTGGGGCGAACCTGATCATGTCCATGTACTGGGAGAACCGAGAGCATTTTTGCAAGAAGCATTATGGCTGTAAGTTCGCGGACGTGGCGCTTCGCATGGCCGGGCTTTTTGAGCGAGGCGACGGCGTGGAGCAAAACTTTGGCCTCGCTTATCTGCATTATCTCGAGGCGCGCTGCGCGATCCGAAAGCGCATGGCACATCATGATCATTATGGCGACGCCAAGGTGGAGAAGGGAATTGAAGAGGGTTTGGCGCGGGTCAAGCAACTCCTTCCGAAGGAGTACTTTACTTCACGTCCATCCTTTGACCAGCCGTTCCTCATCGGCGAGTTGATGCGGCACTCCGCCGGCATGGAGATCACGCTGAGCGGCACGGCAGGCAATTACCTCTTGCAGGCCAGATCCTACGCGAATGACGACGCGTCAGGCTGCACCATGGTGGCGATCCCTGGGGAGGATTTCTGCGAACTGGTATCCAGCGTAACGCTGCGCCTTGCATCGGACGCTGAGGTTAGCAGGGACGAGCTTCCCTACCAGGCCTTCGTCACGGAGATGAACGGCAACGTGAAGGAAAAGACGGAAAGATTTGCTTATCGTAACATGACGATGCTCGAGATCAAGTGCGGTAAGTACACTTTGGAAAGCTGCCAGGTGGCAGAGGATTAAACATCGAGAAATAGGAGGTAGCAGATCATGAGTACAATCGCAAGGGCATTGCCTGCGCCGTTTCAGAAGGGCGTGAACTTTACCATTTGGCTGGAATGGGGGACGGTGGAGAAGAATTTCTCTGAGATGTTTGGGAAGAAGGATTTTGAAAACGCAAAGGCGCTGGGATGTGACGTCATTCGGATCCCCATACACTTTGAGAACTTCTGCAAGGAGGAAGATGGATTTCAGATTCCTAAGTTTCTGATTGACATTCTCGACAATATTGCGGAGTGGTCGGAAGAGTTGGAAATGTATGCGATCATCGACTTCCACAATCTTTGTACCGTGGATTCCTTTACTTCGCCGTCAGTGGAAGGAACGCTGATGGCGGTTTGGAAGCAACTGGCAACGAGGTATCGAGACAAATCGAAATATCTGATTTACGAGATCATGAATGAACCTCATGGAATTGAAATTCCAGTTTGGAACGGGATTATATCTCGTGTGCATGAGCTTGTGCGTTCCATCGATGACAAGCATTATATCATTGTTGGCGGTGCGGATTGGAATAGCTTTACTGGTATGAAGGCATTGCCCAAATTCCAAGATGATAAATTGATCTACACCTTCCATTTCTACGATCCGCATACCTTTACGCATCAAGGCGCGAATTGGTGTCACATGGAGAGGGTGCGCGGAATTCCTTTCCCGTATGATCCTGAGAAGATGCCGCCCCTGCCGGAGAATCCGACGGACATCGAGAAGCAATGCTTTGAACAATATCCCGAGAAGGGAACTTTGGACGCCGTGGTGCGATTTTTCGATGATTATGTTGCGTTTAGCTTAGAACGCAACGCACCGATATATTGTGGTGAGTTCGGTTGCAGTATGGCAGCAGTGGATACACCTGAGCGCGCAAAGTGGTATAAGATCGTCACGGACCTTTTAGATGAGCGAGGTATTTCCAGAACAAGCTGGGACTACTACGGAGGTTTCGGCATCTTTAATCCCAAGCCAGGCCGATTTGAAAGACCGCAGTTCCCCGACGACCTTAACACGGAGATTGTAGATGCACTAGGACTTGTGATTCCAACTAAGTAAAAAAATCCCACCTCCTGCGCAAGCGATTGGCTTGGCGTGGGAGATGGGATTTTTCGTTTGAAATGAAGGATTACTCAACTCTCTCGAAGAAGGTCTCGCCGTCGATGCCGTCAACGTCACTGTTGGCGCTTCTCCAGCCGAGCATATCGCCCTCGAACCAAAACTCGCCTGCGCCATTCTCATACTTTACGTCATCGGTGTAGGTATTCTCATCGGTGTAGGTGCGAACATAGTACTTTGCGTCGGTGTACTCAAGGAGCGTGGTGGACTCGTAGTAGGTTGCGTTGATCTCCCAGTTGGAGGACTCGAACGCGCTGCTGCTCCAACGAACGGTTACGGTGTAGTTGTCGCCTTCTACGGGTACGATGTCAATCATGCATCTGCCGGCGATGGGCTCGGTGTAGGTGCCAGCCCAGTTAAATACGGGTGCCTCAAGATAGGTTACGTCGCCGTCGTCAGTTGCGGTGCCGTCAACTTCTGCTTCAGAAGAAGCCTCGCTGGAGATGGGCTCTGCCATGGAGGAGATCACGTCCTCGCTGGATGCCTCATTCTTTCCGCCGCATGCTGCCATGGATAATACAAGTGCGCTGATCATAGCGCCT
>JAFPRF010000200.1 GCA_017400965.1 Lachnospiraceae bacterium | reverse complement strand
TCAATTAACTCTACCCTTGCGTCATCTGGCAGTGCCATGTAATCTGCCAAGGTTTTGTCGCCGATTGTTTTCTCTCCATCCAACACTCGAAACGAATCTTTCCGACTGTTCTCCGTTTCGTCTTCATAGTCCAATTTGTACGCTGGCTCTTCAGCCACCAGCTTTGTTTTTTGGAGATCTTCTAAATCCTTGTGAATTGCCTCTTTGTAGAGGGTTTCGTTGTTATCATTGTTGTTCATGATTTTTCCTCCATTCTTCGCAAATAAAGATTCTATTTTGTGTTTTGATCTATAAAATACTTGGCCACTTGATAAATCTCTTCAAAATCAATCACGCACTTACCACCCCAAATTCTGACGGGTATCTTGTCATGAAATGTGTAATCCACAGGTGCTTCCTTACCTTCGAAGTAACAGACGGTAATCTTAAGTTTCTCTGGGAAAATCATCCAATACTCTCGTACGCCCGCACGCTCATATTTTTTCTTCTTTTTTTCCACATCCGTGCGCCAGTTACTGGGCGAAACAATTTCAACGACCATGTCTGGTGCGCCAAACAATCGCGCACCGTTGATTTTTGTCACATCGCACACGACAAAAATATCTGGCTGTACGACTGTTTTATCATCTTTGTCTAACTGTACATCCGCCGGCGCGGTAAAAGGACAACAAGGGCCATTGTTCTTTTTAACATAATCCCTAAGCTCCGAGAGTAACTCTGTAATTATCCTCGCGTGATCATACCTCGGCGCCGACATGTCATAAAACACGCCGTCGATTAATTCAACTCTTACGTCATCAGGCAGCGCAAGGTAATCTGCTAAGGTTTTATCACCAATTTTGTCCTCATCTTCCACCACGTGAAATCCTTGATTTTCCGTTGTTTGCGTGTCTTCTTCGTTACGCCAAAAAGCAGGTAATGATTCCTCGACCATCATCTTATTTTGTGTTTTCTCGAGGTATTCCTTTATCTCATTCGTGTACAAGCCTTCTTTGTTTTCATTGTTTTTGTTTTCATCCATATATTTATCCCTCCAATATGCATTTTTTGCATAATCCATTCTTTTAGGTGAAAAAAGGCAACAAAAAACACACCATGCCCTACTTTCTGCCATGTAAATATAAAATCAGGAAATGTGGCTGAAACGCCTAAAAGAAATGAATTGTTTTGATGTGTTCATCATAAAACAAGGTGGAAAGAATGTCAAGAAAAAAGGGACGGAAGTCCGCCCCTTAATTAAGTCCTAATGCTTTGATAATGATGTTGCCAAAGAGGATCGCCAAGGCCAATCCAAAGCTGATGGCAAAGGCTGGTTTGAAAGGCTTTTTCAAGGTCAATGTGAGTACGATCCACTCGATGATCGCCATGGCAACAGCTACCGGAGCAGCCACAAATAACAGCTTATCCCATCCAATGACAAGTCCCACCAGCGCAGGTACAAATGCCAATCCCATGGGAACGGCCTTCTTGAAGAGGAGTGCCAAAATCAGTACGAAGATGCTCAGGCACGCTGCGCCGATGAGGCGGTCCGTGATATGGATTTCAGGTAAAGTAAAGAATCCGATTGCGGCGATCACGGCCAAAGCGATGATCGTCCCCTTCTTCACCACGCCCATGTCGATCTGGATAAAGGTGATCACGGTGATGGCGCCGATCATGGCGAAAGCGGTCAGTCCCGCTAAAAATCTACCGTAAAAATCGCCCATGGCCACTTCCGCAAGGCTCCCTGCGGGTGCCGCAAAGAAGAGCCAAAAGCTCGCGATGGCGCTAGAGCCGCCGAACACCTCGATGAGGACGTCGCGGCAACCGATCTTGGAGCCGCAGTTTTTGCACTTTCCGCCGAGGCAGACGTACGATACGACCGGTACCAGCTCCATCGGCGATAGGAGCTTCCCGCAGCCGGGGCAATGGGACCTGGTCTTTACGAATTCCTCGCCCCGCGGCACGCGAAAGATCACCACGTTCAGGAAGGAATACACGCTAGCGCCAAGGAAGAACAGAAAGACGCACATGAGAATCTTAAACCATAAAGGCAGAATCATTTCAAATTTCCCCCATTACATTTTCTCGGGTGCTTCAAATCCCAGCACGGAAATGCAATCCAGCATCACGTTCTTGGTCAGTTCCAGCAGCGCGATCCAGCCGGCCTTCTTCGTCTCATCCTCTTCCGTGAGGATCTTGGTCTCATGATAGAAGCGGTTGAAGTCGTTGGCAAGCTCGTAAACATACGCGCAAACCCTGTGGGGAGCAAGCTCGGTCGCTGCGCCCTCCATCATGGCGTTAAACTGCACAAGCTGCATCACCAGTGCCTTCTCCGCGTCGCTCTGGGCTGCCTGCAGTTTTGCATTTGCTACAACGCCGCCCTGCTCAGCGAACTTTGCAAGGATGGACTTGATACGAACGATGGTGTACAAAATGTAAGGGCCAGTGTCTCCCTCGAAGGAGGTAAACTTCTCCATGTCGAAGATGTAATCCTTGGAAGCCTGGTTCGAAAGGTCGCCGTAGATCAGTGCGGCCAGCGCCACCTGATTTGCCACCTTGCGCGCTTCCTCCTCGGACATTTCGCGACCCTCGCGGATCTTGCGATACATCTCCTCCTGGGTGTCGCGGATCAGATGTTCAAGGCGCATCACGCCGCCGTCACGGGTCTTAAAAGGCTTTCCGTCCGCGCCGTTCACGGTACCAAAGCCGATCCATTTAAGGTCTACCTCGGGCTTTACGAGCTTCGTCTTACGCGCGCAGCGGAATACCTGCTGGAAGTACAGGTCCTGACGCTTGTCGGTCAGGTAAATGATCTGATCGGGGTCGAAATTGCGGACGCGGTCCATGATCGTCGCAAGGTCCGTCGTGTTGTACAGGGACGCGCCGTCGGACTTTAAGATCATGCAGGGCGGCATCTCCTTCGTATCGGTCTCCTCTTTGACGTCCACCACGAGGGCGCCGTCGCTGACGTACGCGTAGCCGCCGTCCTTCATGTACTGCACCATCTCAGGGATCAGATCCTTAATGGTACTCTCGCCGTTCCAAAGCTCGAACTCCACGTTCAGAGCGGTATAATTCTTCTTCAGATCCTTGATGGAAACCTCGCGGATCTTCTCGCCGAGGGCCCAGTAGCCGCGTACGCCCTGCTGGAACTTAAAGGTCGCCTCCATGGCCTTCGCCTTGTACTCCGCGTCGGACTTGGAGCGGATGCTGGACGCGGGATAGATCTCCTCGAGCTCAGCGATGGTAAACGGTGCTACCTCAGGGTAGTCGCCGGTATAGCTCTCATCAAAGTAAACCCAGTCGGGATAACGCTCCTTCAGGCCAACGATCACAAGGCCCATCTGCAGGCCCCAGTCGCCGAGATGCGCATCGCCGATCACTTCATGACCCGCATAGCGGTTGATGCGCTTTACGCTCTCACCGATGACTGCTGAGCGCAGATGTCCTACGTGCAAAGGCTTTGCCACGTTCGCTCCGCCGTAATCGATGACGATCTTCTTGGGCTTCGCAGCAATCTCCATGCCAAACTTCGGCTCCTTCGCCATGGTCTCGAGGATGTCCTTCAGGAACTCCTTATCGAGCTTTAAGTTCAGGAATCCGGGTGCCACGGCTGCAGCCTCTGCGAAAACCTTGCTGCCTTCGAGCTTCGCAGCAACCTCGTTCGCGATCATGATCGGCGCCTTATGATACTGCTTTGCGCCCGCCATCGCGCCATTACACTGAAATTCACAAAGGTCAGGACGATTGGAAATGCCTACCTTGCCTAAAGCCGCATCATAGCCGGCCGCTGCAAACGCCTGCCCCATTTCCTCCGTTAACAAATCTAATAACTTTTTCACCTTAAACTACCTCACTTATCATAAACTTCACTACGATGTCCTATGGTCAAGGCCAGAATCACTAGCCTATCATCTTCAATATGGCAAATCAGACGATAGTCTCCGATTCGATATCTCCATTGACCACTTCGGTTGGATGTCAGTCCTTTTCCTGAGGACCTCGGATCATCACAGCCCTCCAAATGCTTTAGTATCCAGCTTTTTATGAGCTTTCGCGTGTATACGTCAAGTTTTTTGAATTCTTTATCAAACCTTTCCGTCGTTTCCACATGGTACTTCAAGTGTTCGTTTCCTCCCATAATTTTTCAATAGGGCGGCTCTTCTTTCCACTATCCACATACTCACGATACGCTTCTTCAGCAACAGCTATGTCATATTCATCTTCAATTTTCTCAAAAAAAGCCTTCTTAAATGCTTCTCCTAAGGATAATCCATGAAGCTTTGCATAACTGTCAGCCAATAATCTTTCATCTTCCGACAATCTAATTGAAAAACTCATACTTGCGCCCTCCTTTCTGTAATACATTGTACTACGTTCTATCACTGATTGCAAGTATTATTTTCAGCTGTCATCCGTTTCTCAGCTTCTCTCTCTGCTTTAGAAAAGCTACAACCACAGAAGTCCTGACGATAGAGATTGTACTGGTGGGACAGTTCGATGGAGCGTCCGTAGCCGCCTTTCTTCTTAAAGTCGGAAGGGAGCCATTTTACGTCCCCAGCTAAGCTCTCTCCGATCTCATTAAGCTTCTGTGCGTTCTTTAAGGGACTGATGGTCAAGGTCGTACCAAAATAGTCAAAGCCTCTCTTTGCAGCCTGCAGAGCCGTCTCGCGAAGGCGCAGCTCAAAGCATCGAAAGCACCTCTCGCCGCCCTCCGGAATGTTCTCATACCCCTTTACAGCCTCATAAAAATCGGCCGGCTGCCAATCTCCCTCGATGACGTCGATATGCTGTCCCTTGCCCTCTTGATTATAAATCTCGATGAGTCTCTTCTGCTCCGCCACCCTGTGCCGATACTCTGACACCGCCGAGATATTCGGGTTGTAATAAAACACCGTGATCTTGAAATACGGCGCCAGATATTCCAAGCAATAGCTCGAACAGGGCGCGCAGCAGCTGTGCAAAAACAGGGTGGGCACCTGCGCGCCACCCTGCTTAACGTTCTCTATGATCGCATCTAATTCTTTTTGATAATTCCGTTTATTCATTCTCTGCTCCGCTCTCCAGTGCAGGCTCTGCCTCGTGAGTTCCGGTCTTAATCTTCTTGATCCACTTACCGCTGCGCAGTCTCACAACGCACCAAATGGCCTTCGTGATCTGGTCGGACTTAAGGCAAATGTAAATCCAGAACGGCGACAGATGCCATACAAAGCCGGCGAAAATACCCAGCGGAATGGACAGCACCCAAAGGAACACGTTGTCCGCCAGCATCAGCATCTT
>JAFPRF010000199.1 GCA_017400965.1 Lachnospiraceae bacterium | reverse complement strand
CCAACCTCCAAAAAGATCACCGCCATGCCCGTGTCCTGACAGATGGGGATCATGTCCTCACCCGCGATCTTTAAATTCTCCTTCAGCTGCTCCAAAATCTGGCGTCCCAGCGGTGCTTCTTCCTTCTGCGCCGCCTCGCAGAGCTTCCCCTCCACGTCCTTCGTCAGGAAATGATTCGCCTCAATGCAGGCTTCCTTCACCAGGTTTGTAATCTCATTTACGTCAATTGTTCTCATCGATTTTACCTTCCATAATCCAACGAAAGCGTCTCGCTCCAGCCCTGATTCTTTAAGTTCTTCAAGGTTTTCTCCAAAGAAACGTAATCCGCATCCGACGCGATGTCCAAGAAATTATTCGCGATCAGCTTCTTTAAGTTTCTAGAATCATCCAGCTTAAAATAGGTGATCGTCACCTTCACGCTCGTTCCCTGGTTCTCGATCTTCACGCTGATCGTATCCACCTTGTCATACTTCTCATAGTACTCGTACGCATAATCCTCAAGAAGCTTTGCGGCTTCCGAGCTGCCCACGTCGATGACTTCCTCATCCTCGAGCTGCTTGATCACGTCGCCGCCGGCCGTAATGCGCATCGTTCCCTCTAAGCCTTCCTCCGGTTCATGCAGATACAGCGTCGTCACCTTATCCTTCACCTTCGTCATGGCGTCCACCGCGAATACCAAAAGGAACACGCCCATGGCGATCGCCGCCATGATGAGGAGTGACTTAAACACTGGAGGCTTTCCGGAATCACCGTAGTTGATGCCGCCAGAGCTCTGCGTTCCGCCGTAGGTCGATGCATTTTCCTCCGCCGCCCGATCCTTCTCACCGTTCGCATTCGCAAAGGAATCATTATTCAAGTCGCCTCCGCCGATGCCGCCGCCAAAGACGCCGAAGCTCGTCGGATCCGTAACAACGCCATTCTCCGTAATGATCCCGAGAGGCTGATCGCCAAAGGGTGAAGCAGGCGTGGACGACGAACCCTGCGCATCGCCTGAAGCGTCGCCCGTGGTCCCAGTCGCATCACTGCCCTGCGAATCTCCCAAAATCCCAAGAGATCCGCTCGTATCGCTAAAGATGCCCAGCGTATTCGAGATACCGATATTGCCGCTGCTGCCAAAGGATCCAAAGCTCTCGCTTTCCGACTCGTCCTTTTTCTCCTCAGGCTCCACGTAGGTTCCGCATCCCATGCAGAAATTGTCTTCCATCAGTTCCGTGCCACATCTCGGACAAATTTTCTTTTCCATAAACCCTCCACTCATGCAAATCAATTACTATCTTCAGGTGAAGGACTCTCCTCCACCGGTACTGCCTTAAGCTCCCAATCCTCCGCTTCCAGCGCCGTCTTCAGCTTTCGAAGCGAAAGATACGTCTGACCTCTCACGGTCACCACGCAGTCCTTTTCGATCAGCCCCAAAGTGATCGCCGATACCAGGTTCTGCTGCAGGTCCAGGCTGTGGCACCCCTTCTTTAACGTGACGACGCCATCCTCCTGCAAAACCTCAAAGTCCACAAATACCGAAAACTGAAACGGTGCGCCCTGCTGCTCCAGGTGATTAACCACGTTCGTCACGGAATTGGGGTTCGCGTCCTTCGTCTCCCAAACCTCCTGCTCCATAAAGGACTTCACGCGGTCACCATGCGCATCGATCTGAAACTCGCCGAAAAAGTAATGCACCGTCGGCTCTTTTTCGACCTTTTCTTCTTGCTTTTTCTCCGAAGACTTGGACTTTTTATCGTCCTTCCCCTTCTCCTGCGCCTCCCAAAAGGCCTCCTCAAAAGGGTCCTTCGGCGGATCGATCCAGTCCACGCCCGCCAGCGTCGTCACTAGCTCCTTTTTCTGATAAGTGACGGTGACGTCCTTCGGCGCGAAATACAGGCTCAGCAAATAGGCTCCGATGCCGACGCCGAGAAGTAGCCCCAACGCAAGGGACAATATGGCATTCAGTCCCCTCTCATCGAAGATGTTCTTTTTCTGTCTGCGCTTTGCTCTCGCGGCTTTTTCCCTGGCGATATACTCCGGATTCAGATAGCGATTGCCGAATCCGCGGTTGTTCTCGCGCCCGCTCCCAAGGCCATCCGGCGAAAGGTCCACGTTCACGCCACAACCCATGCAATAATTGTTCCTACCGACCAGCTGCATGCCGCACTTTGGACAAACCTTACTTTCTTCCGCCATAGGCTTGCAGGCCCCTTTATTATTTCAGCTTTGCCATAACCTCGTCGAATTCCTCCGCCGCAGGCTCCGTCGGTTTCCAAAGGATGCTTTGCCCGTCATTTTCATAACGCGGGATCAGATGCAGGTGAAAATGCATCACCGTCTGCCCTGCGAGCTCGCCATTGTTCTGTACAAGATTAAGTCCCGGACAACCCAAACGATCCCGAAGGAGCGCGGCAACCTTCTTCGCAACGGGCAAAACCTTCGCCGCCGTCTCATCCGAAAGCTCAAACAGATTTGCCGCATGGTCCTTTGGAAGGATCAGCGTATGTCCCGGCGTTGCCGGTCCAAGATCCAAAATGGCGCGAAAATCCTCGTCCTCATAAACCGTTCTCGTAGGGATCTCCCCGTTCGCGAGCTTACAAAAAATACAATTGTCCTGCTTCATGTCAACATCCTCCCCTATCTTCTATCAATCCTCATCGTCTTCTTCATTTAGCCTCAGGCGCCGCTTCGGCCCGCCCTTGGTAAAGCGCTTCGCCATGCATAGCAGCGCGCCCATAATAAGGCCCACCAAAATACCGCCAAAATGCGCCGCATTGTCCACGTTGTCCGCCATCATCCCCGAATACAATCCCAACGCGATCATTAGCGTCACGCGGATCGGCGTCACGTTCGGCATGGCCTTTCGGTAAAACAGCACCATGGAAAGGAGCAGTCCCTCCAGTCCAAAAATCGCGCCGCTCGCACCAACGCTCCCGATCGAGATCCCCTGGATCAGCTTCACGTACAGCGAAAGCAAACTTCCGCCAAAGCCGGAGATAAAATAGATCGCGCCGAAGGAGAAATGCCCGATCTCCTTCTCCACCATGGTCCCCATAAAGAATAGGATGACCATGTTGTTGAAAATATGGTCGATCCCGTCATGCAAAAACAGGCTGTAGAGGAACCGCTCGTACTCTCCGCGCACGAGCACGCCTTCCACGCTGAGCTCGCCGGCGGAAAACAGATCCATCGGACTAAACTCATTGATCAGGAAAACGATCACGTTGATGGCAACCAGTGAGATGCTGACAAAGGGTATCTCTTTCCAGTTTTTCCATTTCCTTTGATCATTCATTTACGTTTCTCCGCTAGAAGAGCTCCGACCCGTAAAACTCCCTATACATGGGCCTTTTCGCGGACGGAGCTCTCACAAGCTTTATTCACCCTTGATCTCTTTCAGTACTCTAACAACGTCATCCACCTTTAAGGTAATGCTCATGGTCAAAGGATCGATGACAATATAATTTACGTTTTCCGGAACAAAATTGCGGATTTCTTCCACTGCCACGCGAACCACTCTCACTTCCTTGATGTGGTTTCTGCTGTGAACGGCAACTTCATCCATATTGGTAAACAAACCCAAGGCCGCGATCTTCGGAGGCTCCTCCTGACCATCCTCGGCCTTCTGCTCTCCCTCCTGATGAGGGGTATAAATGGGAAGCATGCACTGCGTCAGGTTTAGGGAAGCATCGTCTCTGTGCTCCTCCTGCGGAATCACGGGAAGGAAAAGCTTTGCGCGCGCAAGGTTCGCGAAGAACTCCTCGTAACGCTCCTTCGAAACCGCCGGATCCTTCTCCTGACGGCGCAGATACTGTGCAAAATAGATACCGGTCAGCTGTACGCCTGCCAGCCCCGTGTTCTCGCGATTTAAGGCTTCCTTCACCTCGTTCGGAAGCACGTCGTCCAAGGGAAGGCTCTCGCCGGCCTCACCCGCGGGCTTAAAGAATACGGCATTGATTCCCAGCTGAGGGAACTTCGTCAGATGCTCGCGCACCTGATTGCGCATCATCGGGCGCATGGGAACCACGTTCTCCATTCCTTCGGGAGGCGTCATCTCTACCATCTTCAGCTCGGTGATGCCAACGCCGTCGCCATTGTCGATAAAGCGCTTCGCCGCTTCCTCTGCTTCCTCCCTGCTCTCAAACAGGAACGCCTGATCATAAAAATTCGCCTGCTCGCACTCCACATACGGGATTCTCGTATAAAGCGAATAAATAATATATGCCTTTTGGAGATTTCTTAACTTCTCGATCTTTTCTTCTCTGGTCACTTGAATTATCCAATCCTTTCGTATCAATGACTTTAGGTTCAATACCTTGTATTATAAATTGAATTTGAAATTTTCGCATGTCATTCCATGCAAGGAATAAAAACGACCCCGACGGCTTCCAATGTGTCTTACTTATTCTTTTCGCGAATGGGTCATCTTGGAAACTGCTCGTAACAAAATGTACGGGAATAACAACCATGCTTCTATCATCATAGCCATACTTGCGGCAGTTTTTATCATTTCCCAGCGGAAAAAGAAGGCTGTAATAAAACAACCAAGATTTATCATGGCAATGACGATGGACAATTTCCGAAACTTGGTCTTCTTTATTTGATTCAGTCTTCTTTTTTTGCTTTCTACAGGCGCCACCAAAACAACTGCCAGTACCCCAAATAACATTGACACATATTGAAATGCGTCGGTCCACAACAAATGCTTCCAAACTAGCTCCGCACAAAATAGAATCAACTCCGTGAAAAATAAACAGAGTTCCTTACTTGGTGCGTGTATACCACCAGCGTACTTCCGAATCGGGACTAGGAATACTAGTAGGGCACACAAAAACAAAGTTGTTTGAATCATGAAACTGATTGCCAAAGCAAGTATCGCTGCAAATACTTTAAGCTCAAGCAATTCCATTCCATAAAGGTATACATTATAATCAGCTTCTCGTATGATTCCTTTCTCTCTCATATGCTCTACAATTTGCCTCGTGATTTCCATATGCTTTCTCTCCTTCGATATATGCATTCTCCATAACACGACTTCTGTCGTATTTTAATGATATCTCCAGAAAAATTGCATTTTGACGAAATGACATAATTAGACGCTTAACGAGCAAAATTAAAACGACCTTAGCTGCGACGTGCAAGCTAAGGTCGTCTAATTTTCTTATTCCTTAGGTTTCAGTAAAAGATAGTACAATCCGTGCGAATCGGTATATGCCAGCCCTACGGAGCCATCATTGTTTACCGCAAATTCATAGATAACGTATGGCTCTATCTCGTGTTTCGACCACTCATACGCGACCCTTAGCCGTTTGCTCCTTAGGTCATAAAAGCAAACTCCCGTAAGGTCACACCAGGCAATCACGTCATCATCCACCGGAGTTGCGGCGAACATGGCCTGTTGCAGTCTTTCACTGACGGCGTCTTCCTCCGTAAGGGGCATTTCGCGCAGCGTTTTGTTCGCCAGGTCCGCCTCGTAAAGCCTTTGCTCCGCGGCATGACCGTTTACGCTCGTTACGTCGCATGCCGCCACGCGGCCTCCGCCAAAGGCGCGAAGCCTTATTTCCCCGGGGCCCTCTCCCAGGTCCGCCTCAAATGCCTTTTCTCCGTTCGGCGAAATGACCACGTAGGCGTGCCTGTCGTCTTCTCGCCAGAACACGGCGTGAAAGTTTCCCTTCGCGTCCCCCATTACGTGCTCAAAAATGACTTCCCCGCCAAGCCTTGCCTGAACGGTCCGAACCTTTTGAAATTCTCCGTCCAGTTCGTAAAACCAGTATTCCGACGGCTTCCCGTCCTCAAAGACGTACCTGCAGGCCACGTATCCGTTCCCTCCGGAAACGGGGCCAAATTCGTGAACCTGAAGCTGTTCAAGCTCAGGCTCGACGCCAATCCTGTGAGAGACCTTTTCGCCAGCCGTCGTGACGCCGCTGATGCCGCTCCAGTTCTTACGGTAATCCTCAAACAGGTGATTCTTAAAGAGCATGCATCCGTTCTCGCAGACGATGACCGCCGCCTTTCCCCCGTCAATCTGTCCTTCCGGAGCGACCGTTTCAACGGAATGATCGATTGCGGCGCGCAGCTCGTCCAGATCGTTGTCGCGCCATCCTTCCGTCTCGGTCTTGCCCGCGTGAGCGTGCTCCGCCCCGTTGTGATCGTGACCTTCCCTGCCATCCCGTCCGCCGGTTCCCCCGCAGCCGGAAACAAACAGCGTCACGGCAAGGCACGCGATTATCGTTCGCAGTTTTACTCCGCGATCTTTCATGTTACCCCTTTCTTCAAAGTCCTTTCGTGACTCAGGCCGCTTTTACTTCGACTCCTCCAGGTACAGCCAGACCCTGCTTTTTAGGTGCTCGTCCAGCGCCGTCCCGTCAATCTTGCCCGCAAGGTAATCCCCCAGTTCCTCGTCAAACACCTTCTGTAGCCCAACTGGGAATGATTTTTGTACAATCCCATTATCT
>JAFPRF010000198.1 GCA_017400965.1 Lachnospiraceae bacterium | reverse complement strand
TTGGAAATGGGTGCTTTTAGGGTGCCTTTGCCTGTGCCTTGCGGGCTGCAGTGACGAGAAGGGCGCGGAGGAGGACATCTTTTCGGGGGTACCCATCGTATCGGAGAGCAGTGAAGTCGCAGAGAGTAGTTCGGCGGCAGAGACCAGCGAGGCTGTCGAAAGCAGCGAGACGATAGAAAGCAGTACGGTAATTGAAAGTAGTGAAATCGTTGAAAGTAGTACGGTGATCGAAAGTAGCGAGACGGTCGAGAGCAGTACCGTAATCGAGAGCAGCGAAGTCATTGCAAGTACTGTGGCGCCGAGGCAGTCAACGGGCGGAAAGCTCGTCGTGATCGACGCGGGCCATCAGCGGAAGGGCAACTCCGAGAAGGAGCCGGACGGACCGGGATCGACCACCATGAAGGCGAAGGTCTCCTATGGCGCAACGGGGAAGTTCACGGGCCAGACGGAGTATGACTTAAACCTGGCCGTGTCGCAAAAGCTGGAGGCGATCTTAATTGAGCGGGGCTACGAGGTCATCATGGTGCGGGAGTCGAATGACGTCAACATCAGTAACAGCGAGCGCGCACAGATTGCAAATGACGCAAACGCGGATGCCTTTGTCCGGATCCATGCGAACGGGTCGGACGATTCCAGCGTAAACGGCGCGGAGACCATCTGCCAGACGAAGAAAAACCCGTATAACAGCGCGCTGTATCAGCAGAGCAGGGACCTGTCGGACGCCATATTGGATGCGCTTTGCGCGGAATGCGGCTGTAAAAAGCGAAAGGTTTGGGAGACGGACACCATGAGCGGCATCAACTGGTGCCAGGTGCCCGTGACCATTGTGGAAATGGGGTATCTCTCCAACGAGACGGAGGACCGCCTCATGGCCACGGACGAATATCGAAACAAACTTGCCAAGGGGATCGCGGACGGCATCGATGCCTATTTCCTTGGAAGATAACCGGGAGTTTTTATGAAACGGATCGCGGAGATTCTCAAAAATGAAATTGTACTGACCGTGGCAACGATCCTTGCCATCATTTCTGCCTTTTGGATCCCGCCGGATGCGGGGTATCTGGAGTACGTGGATTTTCGAACGCTGAGCCTTTTGTTTTGCCTCATGGCCGTGATGGGCGGATTCCAGCGCCTCGGCGTGTTTCGCCTGATCGCCCAGGGGCTCCTGAAAAAGGTTGGGACGGGCAGCGTTCGAATCGTTCTTGTACTGGTACTTTTGGCGTTTTTCTTTAGCATGCTTATCACGAATGACGTGGGTCTCATCACCTTTGTACCCTTTACGTTCACGGTGCTTGAGCTCCTCGGTGACAAGGCGCGGGACCGTCTCGTGGTGCCCGTGATCGCGCTGGAGACCCTGGCCGCGAACCTCGGAAGCATGTTAACGCCCATTGGCAATCCCCAAAACCTTTACCTGTATGGCAAGGCAGGCCTGAGCGTCGGAAGTTTTCTCCTTTTGATGCTGCCGTATACGGCTGTGGCTGGCGTACTTCTCATTATTTGGTCAGTAGTTGTCGGCATGCGTCATGGTACCAAGCCAGAGGAACAGGGAGACCTTTCCGCCATGTCGCGCGGTGCGGATAAGACGGGGAACGTCACGGTGTGGCTTCTACTTATCTACGTGGCGCTGTTTGCGATGGCGCTCCTGACGGTGGCAAATAAGGTGCCGTATGTCATAACGCTGGCTGTGACCGCGGTTGCCATTACGCTCTTTGACCGAAAGACCCTCGGTAAGGTGGATTATTTCCTGCTCCTTACCTTTACGGCATTCTTTATCTTCATCGGGAACATGGGCCGCATCCCTGCGTTTTCAAGCTTCCTCGGGAGCATCGTGGACGGCAGGGAAGTACCGGTTGCCGTATGCGCAAGCCAGGTGATCAGTAACGTACCGTCTGCGCTGCTTTTGTCCGGCTTTTCCGAGAACTATCAGGCACTGATCATTGGCGTGAACCTCGGTGGCATGGGAACGCTGATCGCGTCCATGGCGAGCCTGATCTCGTATAAGTTTCTCGCGAAGGGCCTGCCTGAGAAAAAGGGAAAATACCTTGGTTACTTTACCGTGACCAACCTGATCTTTTTAGCAATCTTACTGGGGACATATTACCTACTTGCTTTACTCAAATAACATGGGAGGGTTAAGACATGGCGATCAATGAAATGATGATGATGGGCGATGAAGCCTACAAGGCAGCGAAGGAGCTTTTGGAAGAAGCGGGGCTGAAGGCCGGAGAGATGCTGGTCGTAGGGTGCTCTACGAGCGAAGTTGGCGGCGCGACGATCGGAACCTTTTCAAGTCCTGAACTGGCAGAAATGGTATTTGGCGGGATTTATCAGGCGACGGAAGAAGCGGGCGTTTATCTGGTGGCGCAGTGCTGCGAGCACTTAAACCGCGCGCTGATCCTAGAGCGGAAGGCCGCTGAGAAATACGGATATGAGATCGTGAACGTGATCCCGCAGCCCAAGGCTGGCGGATCCTTTGCCACCGCGGCGTTTAATTCTTTCGAAGATCCCGTGGCGGTGGAGCACGTGAAGGCACATGCCGGCATGGACATCGGCGATACGCTGATCGGCATGCATCTGCGCGACGTGGCAGTGCCCGTGCGCATTCGCACGACGCAGATCGGTGACGCGCACGTAGTATGCGCGAGAACCCGTGCGAAGTACATCGGAGGCTCCCGCGCGATCTACGCGGAATAAATTATTTTAATGCTTTTACAACCTGCTTTGCCAGCGCGATGGAAAGGAGCGGAGGCACGGCGTTGCCGACCTCGAGGTTCTTTCGCGTGCGGCTCCCGTAGAACTTGTAATCGTCCGGGAAGCTCTGGAGTCTCGCGCCCTCGCGGGTAGTAAGCGACCTCGAATCCCTCGGATGAATGCAACGGGAGGAGGAGGGCGTTGCGAAATTTCGCGTGATGGTCGGTGCAGGCTTTTTCCACCACATTTTCGCGTAGGTGTTGCCATAGCCGCTGGTGGGCCGGATCTCCTCGGGAAGGTCTTCCTTGGAACCGCCGTCCGGCAGGGCTTCCATAATGGCACGGATCCGCGCGCCGTTCTTCGGCGCGGAGAACTCCTCCAAAGCAGTACTGTTCGCCCGCAGGTATTCCTGATAGGCGTTCTTCGGTTTGGTACGATATTTTACGGCACTGCCGCCGCTTGGGATCACTGGCAGGTCTGACAAGGCTTCTTCTAGCGTTACGTAAGGGAGAAGCCCTTTTTCTTCTCCGTGGGTGGGCTTCGGGTACTCGAAGGTATTTTCACCGGGCATGCCGACTAGGATCACGCGCTCGCGGTACTGCGGCACGCCGTAATCTACGGCATTTAGGAGTTTTATCTGCACGTCATAGCCGAGCTTCTTAAAGCGCTTCTTGATCACCTCGATCAGCTTTCCGCCCTGCATGCTTAAAAGCCCCGATACGTTTTCGAATAAAAAGATCCTGGGCTTTACGATGGAAAGGATGCGACAGTATTCCTCGAAAAGCCAAGCCCTGTCATCCATCTGGCGTTTGCCAAGGGTGGAATAGGACTGGCACGGCGGACCGCCGACCAGGACGTCGACGGGCTTTCCTTTCGTTGCCTCTAAGATCCGTTCCTTCGTGAGGTTGCGGATGTCGTCGTTGATCATGTTGACGCCGGGGTGATTTAAGCTGTAGGCGGTCGCGATGTCCTTTTCGTATTCATTTGCAAAGAGAATTCGGAAGTGATCGTTATGCGCAAAGCCGTAGCTGAGTCCGCCGACGCCTGCGAAGAGATCGATTACGTTTAGTTTCGCCATGGAACTGCTCCAGTAGTTAGTGTTAGTTATGAAATGCCGGCGGCTTCCTTGATGAGGCCCATGATCGTCGCCACGGAGTCTGTCTGCTTGCTGGCGGACATGGCCTGCACGTAGGTCTCACGGTTTTCGTAAAGCGCCTTTACGGCCTCCGTCAGTGCCTTCGTCGTCAGGTCGTCTTCTTCGATCACGAGAGAGAACCCTTGTTCTTTAAAGGAGGCGGCGTTTAAGAGCTGATCGCCGCGGCTGACTTCAGCAGGCAGCGGGATCAGGATGTTCGGCTTTTTCAGCGCGAGGATCTCGCAGATCGCATTGGCGCCGGCTCTCGAGATCACGAGATCGCAGGCCGCAAAGAGATCCTTGAGCTCCGTTTTCACGTATTCATATTGCTTGTAGCCCACCTGGTCGAGGAGGAGGTTATCCACCTTGTCCTTGCCGCACAGGTGAATGATCTGGAAGTCTTTAAGGAGCTCCGGAAGCGCGGAGCGAATGGCCTGGTTGACGTTCGCCGAGCCAAGGCTGCCACCCATGACAAGGATCACAGGCTTATCGCTCGTAAAGCCGCAGGCAGCAAGTCCCGCCTCACGATTGCCCAGCGCCAATTCCTTTCGGATCGGGGATCCGGTGAGCACGGCCTTGTCCTTCGGGAGGTTCTTTAACGTCTCCGGAAAGTTGCAGCACACCTTTTTCGCCACGGGAATGCAAAGCTTGTTCGCAAGGCCGGGGGTAATGTCGCTCTCGTGAATGATGCAGGGGATCTTTAAGGATGCGGCCGCGCGCACCACGGGCACGCTGACAAAGCCGCCCTTGGAAAAGATGACGTCAGGCTTAAATTCCTTTAGGATCTTTTTTGACTCGAAAAAGCCCTTCATGACGCGGAAGGGATCGGAGAAATTCTTGGGATCCAAGTACCTCCTAAACTTTCCGGTGGCGATCCCGTGATAGGGGATGCCAAAGTCCGCGATCAGCTTTTTCTCAATGCCCTCGTAGGAGCCGATGTATTCGATTTCAAAGCCTGCCTCCTGCAGTGAGGGGAGCAGGGCGATGTTGGGCGTTACGTGACCTGCGGTACCGCCGCCCGTCAATACGATTCGTTTCATGAATGGTTACCTGGTTTCGTTTGGATTTGCTTAGCGCATCTGCTCTAGGGCTCTTGCCAGCTGGTCGGGGCAGGAGGTGGGCTTCATGCCGCAGGTGATGCCCTTTAAGCGATCGATGGCTTCCTCGACCATCATGCCCTTGACAAGCGCGCTGATGCCCTTGGTGTTGCCGTTGCAGCCGCCGATGAACTGTACGGATTCGATGCGTCCGTCCTTGACTTCCACGTCGATGGCGGAGGAACAGGTTCCCGTTGTTTTGTATCTCATAATGAATTCCTTTCTCATGTGAATGTATGTCAATAGTATCAAAGTTTATTATAATTCATAGAATGACAAAAAGCAACTTTCCAGTTTGGGAATTGTAGTGTATAATCGTAGTAGTTTGGCGGCAGGAGGTATAGATACGTGAAGATCGTATTACTTGAGAGAAACAGCGCGGGCACGGACATTTCCGTGGACTGCTTTTCGGAATTTGGCGACGTGACGAGCTACGCGAACACGGTGACGGAGCAGGAGGTGGCGGAGCGCGTTGGCGACGCCGACATTATCGTATGCAATAAGTCCCCGATGCGGGAGAGTACTTTAAAAAATTGCCCGAACGTAAAGCTCATCTGTGAGTTGGCGACCGGGTTTGACAACTGCGACCTGACGTATTGCAAGTCGCGCGGGATCCAGGTGCGCAACGTCGTGGATTATTCGACGGGCATGGTGGCGCAGCACACCTTTACGCTGGCGCTGGCCCTTTCGCAGAAGCTGACGCATTATGACCAGTACGTAAAGTCCGGCGCGTATGCGGCGCAGGACAGGTTCTCCAACTTTGACATTCCCTTTTATGAGCTGGAGGGAAAGACCTGGGGCATTGTCGGCATGGGCAACATTGGACGGCGCGTGGCAAAGCTTGCTACGGCCTTTGGCTGTCGCGTGATCTTTACTTCCATCACAGGGAAGAGCAGTTGCACGGACTATCCGCAGGTGGACAAGGACACGCTCCTTGCGGAGAGTGATTTCCTGTCCCTTCACTGTCCGCTCAGCGACTTATCGAGAAATTACATTGATGCGGCCGCCCTTAAGAAAATGAAAAAGACGGCGTATCTGATCAACGTGGCCCGCGGTCCCGTGGTGAATAACCCTGATCTGTACGAGGCACTGATGAACGGCGAGATCGCGGCAGCAGGCCTTGACGTGCTGGAGAAGGAGCCGCTTCAGGCTTCCAACCCGCTTTCGAAGATCATGGACAGCACAAAGCTCATCATCACGCCGCACCTGGCCTGGGCCAGCGTCGAGGCGCGCACCCGCTGCGTGCAGGGCGTTTACGAAAACATCAAGGCATTCCTAAATGGCGTGGATCGTAACGTCGTAAATCCATAATGCGATTGACATTTTTCTGATCCTGTCATAAGATTGTATAGGAAAAACGATTTATCTTTTGGAATCATTGGAATCAAATGGAGGGAATTACCATGGCATTAACGAACGGTTGGGGAGACGAGATCGACGAGGAGCTTCAGAACAAAAAGAAGCTGGAAGTCGGCTTTATGTGGAATTTTATCAGCACCAACAACATGATCACGAAGTTCGACCAGGAAGTGGGAGAGGTAAACGAGAACTATCCCAAGTCTGAAATCGCAAAGATGTGGAACTCCACGCTGATCGTGATGATCATCTTTGAGCTCCTTATGCACAGTGCGATCCTGATCGTTGCGCTTCCGTTCTTCTTCTTGTACGGCATGATCCTTGTGAAGCTCTCCAAGCTCTTTAAGAGATTTGGATACAAGACCTTCGGCTATTGGGCCATCGCCATCGCTGGACTTTGCATTGGCGCCGGACTGAACTACCTGATCTGGTTTATCCTTCCTGCCATGTAAGGCGAAAACAAACGAAACGTCGGAGTGAATTTATGATAAACAAGATCAAAGAGCTGATGATCAAGTATCGCGAGCTGATCGTTTACGTGATCGTCGGCTTTATCGTTACTTTTTTTAGCTGGGGTTGCGCGGCCATCGGCAAACTGTTTCTGGACGTGGAGAATTCCTCCTTCCAAAACTTCCTAAACAATACGCTCAATTGGATCGCGGGCGTATCCTTCGCATATCCCCTGAATCGAAAGTGGGTCTTTAAAAGCACAAATCCCCATATCCTCAAGGAGTTTTTGGGGTTCGCATCCTCCAGACTGTCCACGTGGGTTTTGGACGTCGTGATCATGTGGCTGACGGTCAATATCTTCCACTGGAATTATTGGATCTGCAAGATCTTTATTTCCGCAGTGCTTGTCATGATCGTGAATTACGTGTTCAGCAAGTTCCTGATCTTTAAGAAAAAGAAGAAAGAAGAGTAAAAAAATAAGCCTCCCGGAGCCTTGCTCCGAGAGGTTTTGTTTAGCAAATCGAAGGGACCATGTCCTCAACAAGTCTTGCGCAGTGCTTGGCAGCGGCCTTTTCAAAGGTGGGATAATCCATCTCGGCGCTGTCGTCTGCCTTGTCGGAGATGGCGCGGATGATCACGAAGGGGATCTGATTTAGGTAGCATCCGTGGGCGATGGACGCACCTTCCATCTCGGCGCAGTCGCCGTGGAAGACGCTGATCAGACGCTCCTTTACTTCCTTCTTTGCGATGAACTGATCGCCGCTGACAACGCGTCCCGTCAGCACGCTGATCTCGGGGTTCACCTTCTGGCAGGATTTCGAAGCCAGGTCGATCAGCTTCTCATCTGCCTTAAAGAAGCTTTCCGCCATCTGCGGTACGATGCCGGGCGCATAGCCCAGGGGCGATACGTCCATGTCATGATGCACGGCGTCCACGGAGATCAGGATGTCTCCGATGTCGAGGGCGGCATTTAGCGAGCCGGCCACGCCCGTATTGATGATATGCGTGACGTGGAAGAGGTCTGCGAGAATCTGCACGCAGAGGGCGGCATTCACCTTACCGATGCCGCAGCGCACGACAACGACCTGCGCGCCGTTTAAGCTTCCTTCATGAAATTCCATGCCGGC
>JAFPRF010000197.1 GCA_017400965.1 Lachnospiraceae bacterium | reverse complement strand
GTATTGATCACGGCCGCGATGCCGGTATTCTTGTTGCCTAGGGTGCGTCCGCTGATCACGTCAGCCACGGTATCCGCACCGGATTTGCAGTAGGTGTGGAAGTCGAGGACTTCCTTGAACATGGGCATGAGGTAGCATACGTCGATCTGATGACCGGTGTACTCCTGCGCCACCTGCACCTCCAGCATCTGGTTCGTCTTCTTGAGTCCTCCAAGGAGCGGGGAAATGGGCTCGCGGATCTGGAAATCCATGGGACCGTTCTTGATCTGCAGGATCACGTTCTCCGCATAGTCGCCGTCCATCTGAATGAAGTTGTCATAGCCTGCACGGGCTCTGTCGGTCTTGTAGTCACGCCAGTCCTGACGGCAATTGTACACAAAGCATCTCCAGATGATGATGCCGCCGTAAGGCTTTACGGCCTCTGCGAGCATGTTGGCGCCGTCCGCCTGGGTGCGGCCGTAGGTGAAGGGTCCGGGACGTCCCTCGGAGTCTGCCTTTACGAGGAAGCCGCCAAGGTTCGGGATCTTCTCGAAGCACTCCTTCATCTTCGCCTTCCACCATGCGATCACGCGCCCGTCCAAGGGATCTGCACTGTCGATGCCCCCAAGCTCGATGGTTGCGGCATAGTTCAGGCTTAAGTAAAACTTAATGCCGTAGTCTGCAAAAATATTGGAAAGCTGCGCCACCTTCTCGAAGAAACGATCCGTGATCAGCCAGGTAGCCGCCTGCTTTACGTTTACATTATTGATAACCACGCCGTTAATGCCAACGCTGGCCACAAGGCGCGCATAATCCTTCGTTCTCTCATCGATGACGATGTCGTTGTTCACGAAAAAGAACGAGCGGCCAGAGTACCCTCTTTCGATGCTGCCATCCATGTTGTCCCAGTGATTGTACATGCGCAGCGGATTGTCGGGCTTGCAGGTCACATTGATGCCTGCGAGGCTCTTTTCCATGGACACCACGCGCAGTGCATGAAATACGCCGTAGAGAAGGCCTTTCTCATCGCCAGCTGAGATGGTAAGCTTTCCGTCCTTTTCGGAGAGCTGATAACTCTCTGCGGTGAGGGCTTCGCTCTTTGTAAGGGTGAGGGTCGCGTCATCATTTACCTGCGAAGGCGTGATGCCAAGCATGCCCTGCGCGCCTCTGCCGAGCTCCTCTAACGCACTTTTTACCACGCGGCTTTCCGCGCTAAATCCGCTTAACGAAACCTTATGAAAAAAACGGCTGTTCCCGTTGTCATTCTTCTGATCATACTTTAACCAAAGCTGCTTCCAATTCTGTTCCATATGACTCTCCTTTGCATTGTTTTTGATAATATTGCATAGTTATGAATATATTACCATTCTTTCGAGAATTTTTCAATGAAAGAATCAAGGCGGAAACCATTGTTTCCGCCTTGCGTGATCCTAAGCTATGATGCAGGGAAGTCCATGCTCCTCGAGCTGAATGTCAAGCTCGATCATGTCGTAGATTTCGTTTTCGATAAAGTAAGAAAAAATGATGTCCGTCTTATCACAAGGGGACAGCGCGTAGCCCGCCCGGGCAAGCAAATCCCGCGTCTCGTCGAGGTTGAGCCTGGCGCCAACGCACAGGCAAAGGGCGGTGATCTTCTGCGGGTGGTAGTCCTCGTTATTCTTGATCTTCGAGAAGATCTTCTTATCCACGAGGGCCCGCTTGTACACCTCCGCGTTGGTCATGTCCTTCTGCTCGATCAAGTAGAGAAGGTACTGCGAGAAGGTGTCCGAAAGGTGCTTCATGCGCTCCGCGAGCTTGCTTTCATGCACCTCCTCGAAGTCCATGCACTCGTCTTCATGGATTTGGAAGTTTTCCTCCTTTGATGCCTTGCGGCGAGCCATCGGCTCTGCTGACTTTTCTTCCTCCATGGGTGCCATCATGGCAGCCGCTGCAAAGGTCTCCTTCGCGGCAGGCCTTGCCATTCTGCGCATGTCGCCACGCGCTGCCTTCGGAGCCGCTGCCGCACCCAATGCGGCACCTGACATGGTGTTGTTTAGGCCCAGGCGTCTGGCAAGTAAGTTCTCTAGCTCCTGCTTAATATTGCGTTTCGGCGAGCCTGTTTTCTCTGGCAAAACAAGGTAGACTTGCATGTCCCTGTTTTGGAGAAATGCTTGAAT
>JAFPRF010000196.1 GCA_017400965.1 Lachnospiraceae bacterium | reverse complement strand
AGGTGCGAGACGACGCGCAATCATACCATGTTCGTCGCAGACAGCGCTTATCAGGCAGACTATTTCGTCTATGCAGGACAAACGCCTGCAGAAACCATGCGTATCTACTGCGACCTTACTGGACATTCCCCGAGGCTTCCTCGCTGGGCAGCTGGCTACTGGCAGTGCAAGCTCCGCTACGAGAGTCAGGAGGACCTGCTTTCCGTTGCAAGAGAATACAAAAAGCGTGGCATTCCCATCGATGCCATCGTCATCGACTACTTCCACTGGACGGAGCAGGGCGAATGGAAATTTGACCCGAAGTATTGGCCGGATCCCAAGGCCATGGTGGAGGAGCTAAAGGAGATGGGCATTGAGCTTGTCGTTTCCATCTGGCCCACCATTAATCCCAAGAGTGAAAACTATCTCGAGATGAGCGAGAACAATATGCTGATCCGCACGGAGAACGGCCAGTACGGCACCTTTGATTTCTATGGGCAGCAGACCTTCATCGACGTCATGAATCCCGAGACCAGAGCCTTTGTTTGGAATAAGGTAAAAGAGAACTATTACAAGTACGGCATCAAGACCTTCTGGCTCGACGAGGCGGAGCCCGAGGTGCACCCTCAGCAGCCCTCACACCTTAAGTACCACCTTGGCAATGGCGCGCAGGTGGCGCAGCTCTACCCCTACTACTACGCAAAGACCTTCTATGATGGTCTGACCGCAGAGGGCGAAGCACCGATCTCACTGACTAGAGCGGCCTATCCCGGAAGTCAGAAATTCGGCGCCATCGTTTGGAACGGCGACATCCCTTCGACCTTTGAGGCGCTAAAGATGAGCATCAAGAGCGGCCTGTCCATGGGCATGTGCGGCATCCCCTGGTGGAATTCCGACATCGGCGGCTTCCTCTTCGGCGACATCGAAAGCGACTACTTCCGCGAGCTGATCGTCAGATGGTTTCAGTTTGGACTGTTTTGCCCCATCATGCGTCTGCACGGTGCGCGTAAAAAGCAGTCTACGTACCAGTTCCGTCATCCTGGCATCATTGAGCCTAGCGGCGGCGACAATGAGATCTGGTGCTTTGGCGAGCGAAATTACCCCATCATCAAAAATCTCATCGAGCTTCGCGAAAAGCTCAAGGATTACACTCTGAAGTACACGGACGAGGCCGCTGCCACTGGCGCGCCCATCATGCGCCCCATGTTCTGGGAGTATCCGAATGACGAGAAGTGTTATGAGCTCGAGGATCAATACTTCTACGGAAGTGACATTCTCTTCGCACCCATTTACTTAGAGGGTTGCACGGAGCGTGAAGTCTACCTGCCTGAAGGCAATTGGATCAATGCCCTAACAAAAGAGAAAGTATCCGGTGGTCAAACAATCACCTGCCACGCAGAGATTGACGAGTTCATCGCCTTTGTCCGCGAGGGCAGCGAAGTCCTCTCCTGTTTCTGATCGATCATCAAACGAAAGAGCGTCTCCCCGTCAAGGGAAGACGCCCTTTTTTATTTCCGCTCAATGTATTTGATATTCAGATTGTTCTCTTTCAGGAATGCCTTGATCTGATCCTTATACTCCATGTTGATCAAAATGAGTACGCCCGTCATCTCGGTGGGAAGGATCGCAACTTCCTCCTGAAATTCTCGGAAAAAAGATATCTTATTCCAAAATATGGTATATCTCTGATCTCCCGCGTCATAATCAATCTTCTCTGGATCAAAGGTGATTACCACCTTTCCCTCTCGCTTTAGAAGGTCATGATAAATGCGGTACACGCTGCCTCGAAACCAGATCATGCAAATAGCGGCACAGACCCATACGGCGGCACACATGATCATGTCCAAATCGACGTCGCCAAGGACGAAAAGCAGGATGTTTAGCACAAGTCCCACGATCAGCAATATTGCAAATGTCTTACACGCCTTAAAAAAGTCCTGTAGCTTCCTATCTGGTTTTTTAAGCAACTTAGCACCCTGCAGTAAGATGTTCGTCGCTTCCCTTGCTTGCGGCTCATTTGGTTTTCCTTCCGTTTCAATGACCATGCCTTCTCCTTTCCCGTTAACGCGTATGTTTTTGCTGTGACCAGGAGTTCCTCTCCCAAAAGATGCCATCCTGATAGCCTTGAATGGAGGGATCCTCCTGCGCCATCTGGAGGCGTTTTTGCGCCCACGCGCAATATAATGCATTCTGTTCGATCGTCACAAAATGCCGTCCAAGCTTTCTCGCCGTGACCGCCGTTGTTCCAGAACCTGCGAAGGGATCCAGTACAACGTCACCCGCATTTGAACTCGCAAGTATCAGTTTTGCGATCAGCTTTTCCGGTTTTTGCGTGGGATGCGCCGTGTTTTCCGGCATGGACCAATAGGGGATCGAAATGTCGTCCCAGAAATTCGACGGACAGGTATTTCTAAAATTCCCATCCTCCGTCTCCTCCCAGTCCTTGGGCGTGCCGTCCTTGCGATACGGCGCGATCACCTTTCTGCGGATCTTCACGGCATCCAAATTGAAGGTGTATTGATTCCCCATTGTTGCGAACCAGATGTCCTCCATGCCGTTTTTCCAATTGGCGGAGGCGCCGCGTCCCTTCTCCCTTTGCCAGGTGATGCGGTTTTGCACCTTCAGCCGCTCACAGAGCACCTCTCCGATGATCAGGCTACTCTTCCAATCGCAGCAGACGTAAACGGAGGCCGTAGGCTTACAAAGCGCAAGCGCCTTTTCCAGCCAAGAGATGGTGTATTCCCGATACTGTTCATGGCTCTCTTTCTTGAACTTGTTGCCATGATAGTCCTTTTCCAGATTGTAGGGCGGATCCACGATGAGTAGGTCCGCGAAGCCTTTTGGAAGCAACTCCATCACCTGCAGGCTATCCCCAAGGATTGTCTGATCAAGTACTGCGGTGACGTCACTTACGGGCTTTCCCACTTTGGTTACGCGCTTTGCATATGATTTTCCCTCTGCAGAGTCCAAGGGAAAATCAATGGTTCTATTCCTCGGTGCCTTTTTCTTTTCCTGCTCCATCTTCCTCTTGTCCTGTCACATCGGTTTGATCTGCATCTTCTGGCATTTCGAACTCTTTCGCCTTTTCGGAGATACCAGACCTCATGCTCTCCACGTACTTTTCCTTCGGCAGAGGCTCGGAGAAGAAGTAACCCTGGATCATGTCACAGTCCAGACCTGCAAGGAATTCCACCTGGCCCTTCTCTTCAACGCCCTCAGCTACCGTATGCATGTTGAGGCTCTTAGCGAGCTTAATGGCCTCGGTAACCACTTTCTCGCCCCTTCCGCCTTCCGTCTCACCGCGGAAGAAGTCTGCATCGAGTTTCAGTACGTCCAGGGGCATATCCTTCAAGGAATTCAGCGAAGAATAACCTGCGCCGAAATCGTCCATGGAAACCGTGAAACCATATTCCTTCAGGCGCGTGATTGTATTGATCATTGCATGCTTGTCATCAAAGAAGGCGCTCTCCGTCAACTCGATCTCAATCAGATTGTGCGGCGCACCGGCCTTGTCCACGATCATGCGGATCTGCTCGGCCAAATCACTCTCAATAAAGTGCGCACGTGATATGTTGACGCTCACCGTCACGCAGTTTAGGCCTAAATCAAGCCAGTTCTTCTGATCTTCCGCCACGTGCTTTAACATATAGTGGTCGATCTCCGTAATAAAACCGTTCTTTTCAAAGATCGGAATAAACTTTCCGGGCGGGATAAAGCCTAGCTCCGGACTGTCCCAACGGATCAGTGCCTCTGCACCGCGAAGACGCTTGGTCTTCGGATCGTACTTCGGCTGATAATAAACCACAAACTCTTCGTTCTTGATGGCCTGCTCCTGATGCTCCGTCACGGCATCGATCCACTTCTTTTCATCCACGAGCTTCTGATCAAAGAAGGCGATGCGGGAATCATCGATGCCCGTCAGCGT
>JAFPRF010000195.1 GCA_017400965.1 Lachnospiraceae bacterium | reverse complement strand
GTTGAAAGCTACGCAGGTCTCGGAATTAAGACCAAGCTCCTTATAGTTGTCTACCTTTGCCTTGGATGCGTTGTAGATTACGAAATCAGGGGTGAAGTTCTTGAGTTCTTCCTCGGTAGGAACAATAAACATGTTCTTAACGAAGTGAGCCTGCCAAGCTACCTCCATGATGAAACGAACAGCCATACGGGTATCCTTGTTCGCGCCGCAGAATGCATCTACAACGAACAGTCTCTTGTTAGACAAGGCCTTCTTTGCGATATCCTTTACAACTGCCCAAGTCTCCTCGCTCATGGCATGGTTGTCGTTCTTGTACTCGTCAGTGGTCCACCAAACGGTGTTCTTGGAATTCTCATCCATAACGATGTACTTATCCTTAGGGGAACGTCCGGTGTAAACACCCGTCATAACGTTTACGGTTCCCAGCTCGGTAAGCTGTCCCTTGTCGTAGCCGGTAAGCTCGGGCTTCATTTCCTCATCAAAGAGGGTCTCGTAGGAAGGATTGTAAACAATCTCCGTACTTCCGGTAATGCCATACTTGCTCAAATCAATTGCTGCCATAGTACTTACTCCTTTTCCTTATTTATTTGTTTGTGACTTTTGCTACTGTGCAAAATTCCATCATTTTCAGCGCTAGGTTCGCCAAAAATTGCCATGTATCATTATACACGAAGACCTTCGAAAAAGCAACAAAAAAACGTCTCATTTTGTGCTTCAAATGCCCTGTCAAATCGCCGCAGTCTCGGCTGCGAGCCAGTCCTGCTCATCCTTTGTCAGATATGGAGAAAGTTTCTCAAAAACGGTCTTTTGGTATGCGTTGATCCATTCGATCTGACGGTCGGTTAGGTACTTTACGTCAATGGCGCTCCTCTCGAGGGGCACCCAGGTCAGCGTATCGAAATGCATGAACTGACCATACTCGTTCTTCTCGCCCTTCTTCGCCACCATGACGTTCTCGATGCGGATGCCATGACTGCCCTCCACGTAAACACCAGGCTCATTGGTCACGTCCATGCCTTCCTCAAAGGCATACTCGCGGTTGGTCGGTACGTACTGCCAACGAAGGGACTGGGGGCCTTCGTGCACGTTCAGGATATAGCCAACGCCATGACCCGTGCCGCACTTGTAATCAAGGCCCTTCTCCCAAAGGGGCTCTCTCGCAAGGATGTCCAGGTTGCGTCCGGTACAGCCGTAAAGGAATTTCGCGTTGGTCATCTGGATCATACCGGCCGCCGTCAGCGTATAGTGATAAATCTCCTCCTCGGAAAGTTCGCCGAGAGCGATGGTTCTCGTTACGTCCGTGGTACCGCCTTGGTATTGACCGCCCGAGTCTACCAGTAGGAAGTGCTTCGGCTCTAGCGTTGCGTAGCATTCCGGCGTCGCCTCATAGTGCATCATCGCAGCGTTGGCACCGTAGCCGGCGATGGTTGGGAAAGAGAGCTCGATGAATTCCGGGATTTCGCGGCGGAAGGCCTCCAGCTTATCAGAAGCGGAAATCTCCGTGATCTCCATCTTTCCGATGTTTTGCTTTAGCCAATAAATGAACTTTGTCAGTGCCACGTTGTCCGCCATGTAGATTTTTTCCATGTTGGCGAGCTCCACGGGGTTCTTTACTGCCTTTAAGAATTCCGTGGGATTCGGTGCATCCACGATCTCGTTTTGCTTTCCAACGTTCTGCCAAATGGCGTAGCCACAATATCTCGGATCCAGCAGGATCTTCTCTCCCTGCAGACTCTTTGTAAATTCTGCCACGTTCTCATAAGGGCAAACGGCGACGCCGTAGATGTTCAGGTAGGCGCGCACCTCATCCGTCAGTGCCTTGTCCTGCACGAAGAAACGAATCTCTTCCTCAGATACGTACAGATAAGAGATCACAACGGGATTACACTCTACGTCGCAGCCGCGCAGGTTCAAAAACCAGGCGATGTCGTCAAGCTTGGTAAGAAGCGTGCTCTTTGCACCGAGCTCCTTTAACTTTTTGCGGACGTCGTTGGCCTTTTGTGCAATGGTTTTGCCCATGATCTCTTCGGATACCAAGAATGCCTCCCCAGCGGGGAATGCAGGTCTCTCGGTCCAAATGGTATCAGCCAGATCCTCCTCGTAGGAGAAGCGAATGTTCTTGTCCTTCAGCTTAGCCTCGAATTCCTTGCCTTCCTTTTCACTGATGGTCCTGCCGTCAAAGCCGAGGGTTTGTCCCTCCTCCATCTTTTCCGCAAGGAACTCCTCAATCGTCGGAACGCCTTCCTCTCTCATCTTCATCAGAGTCACGCCCGTGCCCTCTAGCTCGGTTGCCGCCTGAATGAAATATCTGCCGTCCGTCCAAAGCGCCGCGCCATCCTGCCATACGGCCAAGGTTCCCGCGGAACCAGTAAAGCCGCAAAGAAATTCGCGTACCTTAAAGTAGTCATTTACGTATTCCGAACCATGAAAGTCTGCCGTGGGAACGACGTAAAAGTCTACGTTCTTTTCCTTCATCACCCCTCGAAGTGCCGAGAGTCTTTTTTGAATCTTTACGTTTTCCAAATCCATAACCTCTTTTCCGATTTAATATCCTTCCGTAACCTCGCCCTTCAAAAGACCAACGGCTCTGGAGGTACCGATGCGATCACACCCCAACTCAATAAAGGCCTTGAGATCGTCGATGGTGGATACGCCGCCAGCAGCCTTGATCTTCACGTTCGGTCCGATGTGTTTCTTGAAAAGCTTTACGTCCTCGATGGTCGCGCCGCCAGTTCCAAAGCCCGTGGAGGTCTTAATGTAATCCGCGCCTGCATTGGTCACGGCCTTGCACATGGCAATCTTCTCCTCCGTGGTCAGATAGCAGGTCTCGATGATGACCTTGAGAATATGGCTGCCACAGGCCTTTTTCAGGGTGCGGATCTCCTCTTCCACCTTGTCATAAGCTCCGTTTTTGACGTCGCTGACGTTGATGACCATGTCAATCTCGTTACAGCCCTCACACAGCGCCTGCTCTACCTCTGCTACCTTTGCCGCAGTTACGCTGTAGCCCAGCGGAAAGCCCACAACGGTGCAGATATTGATCTTATCTCCGTAAGTATCATGAACGCGCTTAACGTATGCGGGTGGGATGCACACGCTTGCAGTCTGGTAAGCGATGGCCTCCTCGCAAAGCTTCTGGATGTCCGCCCAAGTTGCGAAAGCCTTAAGCTGCGTATGATCTACTTTCTGAAGCATCTCTTTTGCTGTCATAATGATCCTCCTTTGAAATCAAACTTCCCATGTCTGTGTCGACATGGGAAGTGAATTGTCTTAAATACCCAAGAACTCTCTTACAACGCTTTGCATCTGATCAGCATCACACTGCTTGTCATGAACAACGGGCGCGGTACGGATCTCTTCGATGGCGTTCGGCACCTTCACGTTAGCCAGCTTGGAAAGCTCGTCAACCAATTCGAAGTCGGTCATGGAATCGTACTTCGCATCGATGGCGTTCATGACGCTTCTGGTGAACTTGAAGGGGCTGGCAGTGGATGCAATGACGGTCTTATTTGCGTCACCAGTCTGTGCCTTGTACTTCTCGTAAACGGCAGCGGCAACGGCGGTATGGGTGTCGATTACGTAGCCGCAATCCTCGTAAATCTTCTTGATGATAGCTGCGGTCTCCGATTCGCTTGCATAGTTGCCGTAGAAGTCCTGCAGACCTGCCTTCATGGTATCATCGATCTCGTACTTGCCCTGTCCGGACAGTGCTGCCATGAGCTTCTGGTTCTTATCTGCATCATTACCGGCGATGCGGTAGATGAGACGCTCTAAGTTGCTGGATATCAGAATGTCCATGGAAGGAGAACTGGTCAGCATAAACTCTCTGTTGCGATCATATACGCCTGTGCTAAAGAAGTCAAAAAGTACTTTGTTCTCGTTGGAGGCGCAGATCAGCTTATCGATGGGAAGACCCATGTTCTTTGCGTAGAATGCTGCCAGGATGTTGCCGAAGTTACCCGTGGGCACTACCACGTTGATCTTCTCTCCCTCAGCGATCCTGCCCTCGGAAAGGAGCTTCGCATAGGAATAAACATAGTAGCAGATCTGAGGAACAAGACGGCCAACATTGATGGAATTTGCAGAGGAGAACTGGAAGCCCTTCTCGTTCATCTCCTTCGCCAGCGCCTTGTCAGAAAAGATCTTCTTAACGCCAGTCTGTGCGTCATCGAAGTTGCCGTGGATGCCTACAACAAGCGTATTCGCGCCCTTCTGGGTCACCATCTGCTTCTCCTGAATGGGGCTAACGCCGTTCTTCGGGTAGAACACAATGATGCGGGTTCCCTCAACGTTCGCAAAGCCAGCGAGAGCTGCCTTACCGGTATCGCCGGAGGTTGCGGTCAAGATCACGATCTCGTTCTTAATCTGATTCTTTCTAGCGGAGGTGATCAAAAGGTGGGGCAAAATGGAAAGAGCCATGTCCTTGAATGCGATGGTGGGACCATGGAACAGCTCGAGGAAATAAGCGTCCTCTGCCTCTGCCAGAGGTGCGATCACGTCAGTGTCGAACTTGGAGTCATATGCCTTATTGATACAGTTCTTGAGCTCCTCCTCGGTAAAATCGGTCAGAAACAGCTTCATCACTTCATAAGCGATCTGCTGATAGTTCATCTCAGAAAGCTCTTTGAGACTCTTATCCAGCGCCGGGATATGATCCGGCACAAATAATCCGCCGTCATCGGAAAGGCCCTTTAAGATGGCCTGAGATGCCGTGATCGGCGCACTGTTACTTCTGGTACTGCGATACAATACTTCCATGTTTCTTCTCCTTACTCTTCTGCCATAGATACTTAGTTTATAAGCACGCCAAAGATGATGTATCTTTGCGTAGGCTGATTCTTGATACAGGTGGACAGTGCCACGATCTTACTGTCACTGGAAATCTCCACGCCGTCGCGCACGTGGCTCTTTCCGCTGTTGGTGGCAAGCACCATTCCAAAGAAGGAATCAAACTGCTCCTTCACCGAAAACGAATGGTTTGCCAAAAGGTGCTCATTGGTGTGCACGTACGCGGAAAAGATCCGATACTGCAATGTCTTATCCGGCGTGTATATATAAAAATACTCATTCTTGTCAAAGAAAGACTGGGTTTCAAACTTATGGAGCTGATGGAACATGGTTCCGGTGGAACGCATGTCATGTCCGTAAAGCACGGTCACGGGATCCGTCCAATCCTTAGTGTTCCAGTTCTCCGTGTAGATACAACCGGGATAGCCCTGGCTGCCGTTTAAGTTATGATAAAGATAATACCCGTCATCGGTTGGGTGTCGAAGTACGGGATAGTCAATGTTGGTACCAGGCACTGCGATCCAAGCATAAATGTCGGCATTCTTCGTTGTCTGCAGCGTTGCGAAATCAATGACGCGGGACATGGGATCCGTGGTGGCCTTGGGCTTTTGTTCCTTGACCTGCTGCTTGGTCTCCGCGGGCTGGCTGCTTTCGGTAGCCTGACTGCTCTCCACCACCTCACTGCTCTCGGATGCGCTTGAGCTCTCGGTTTCTTCCGTGCTCTCTACGCTCTCTTCCGTCTCAGAAATTTGAGAAGTGCCGAACTCCTCTTCCATGCTGGCGCCGTCATAACCGGGATCATCCACGAGTTGGTCTTCCGGCTCGCCCGAGATGAAATCGATAATGAAAAACTCGGAGTTCTGACCCAAGGGTGCTTCTTCCGATTGCTTTGCGATCTCTTCTGCCACGGACTTCGGCGTATCCTCCGATGCCGCAAGGCTGGTATCAATGATCGGTGTGCTGCTCTCTCCTGCGTCCTTTAGCTCCTTGGACTTCACGCCCACGTAGATTGCAAGTCCCACAATAACAAGAAGAAGGGCCACGGAAATGACGGCAAAGCCGACATTTCCATGTCTCTTCCTCTGTGTATCCCTTTCGGGCTGATCTTCAGTTTGATTAATTCGAGGATCCTTCTCCATAATTACCGTAATACTTTCCGTAATACTTCCCGTAGTACTTTCCGTAATACTTACCGTAGTAGCCCTTACCGGAAATATTGACTTTATTCAGAACGACGCCGAGGATACGAATACCCGTAACGCCAAGCTGTTCCTTTACCTTGCGAACAAAGCGATAGCTTACGTCTCCGCAGGAAACCACGATCACGGCACCGTCACAAACCTTGGAAACGACTGCCGTATCGATCACGCTGCCCAGAGGGGGCGTATCGATGATGACCATGTCATAATAATCTCTAGCTTCTGCGATCATCTTCTTGAAACGATTGTTTCCAAGAAGCTCACTGGGGTTGGGGGGTACGGGCCCGGAGAAGATCATGTCGAGGTTACGAACGTTCGTGGTGCAAAGCGCATCCTCGAGATTTGCCTTGCCTACCAGATAGTTTGCAAGGCCCAGACGTACCTTACCTTTCTTATGACGCTGTCTCATGATGGACTTACGAAGGTCTGCATCTACCAAAAGCACTTTCTTACCCATCTGTGCATAGGAGATCGCAAGTTCAAAAGAGATACTACTCTTACCTTCATTCGGCGTTGCGCTGGTGATACAGATCACCTTGATGTCATCGCCGGAGAATTCGATGTTGGTACGAAGGGTCTTGTATGCTTCACGGGTTCTGTAATCTAATTCGTCCAGATTCAATTCAATGTTCTGCATGATTATTCCTCCCCCTCGTTAGAATGTAAATCCTGTACAACAAGATCGTTTGCCGCATCCTCTTCCACGGCCTTCACCATTTCAGAGCTTACGTGTTCATGCTCCCTGCTGGACTTCTTTTTGTGCTTTTCATTCGTCTCAGCAACGGGGATCATTGCCAGGGTGCTAAGTCCAAGGTATCTCTCAACGTCTTCAGCGCTCTTGATGGAGTCATCCAGGAGATAACGGATCACGATGATCGCTGCGCATACGAATGCGCCAAGGAGTGCTCCGATCATGCCCCACTTCTTAGCGCTGGGGCCTGAAGGATGGGTGGGAAGGTTTGCTTCCGTCTCGTTGTTTACTGCCTCAATATCGGTTACTGCCACGATGTGTTTACGCGCTTCCTCACGAACCTCCTTTGCAATGAGCTGGGCCATTGCGGGATCGGCATCGGTCACGGTGATGGAGATCAGATTGGAATCGTTGACTGCCGCAACTTTGATTCTGCTTGCCAGAGATTCGGGGCTGTCATTCAAACCGCAGGTATCGATGACCTTTTCCATAACCGCGCGGCTCTTAATGAGGGGCGTACAGTTCTTGGTCAGCGTGTTGGACATCTGCAGATCTGAGTTCGTCAGGGTCTGCTGATTACTTCTCGTCAACACGAAAACTCTCGTCGTGGACTCGTACCAAGGGGTTACCGTCAGCTTACATACCAAGAAGCCAATGACGCCGCATACCAATCCGCAGGCAACCAACAGCCAGAGCCAATGAATGAGCAGCATTACCAGTTCTTGTAAATCAATCTCAATAACGTCTTCCTTGTTTTGCATGGATTTTCCTTCTCCCGTCTCTCAACAAAGTATTCTTTTTTATGGTTAGATCATTAGATCATTTTTTGCATTCTCAAAAAGGATCGCGTCCGCATATTCCGGACTGCAATGCTTTCGTATCACTTCCGCACACTTTTCGATCTCAGGCTTTCGCGTCTTTTGGTCATGTGCATCCGTTCCGATGAAATCGATGAGCTCTTCTTTTAGAAGCTTTTTCGTGTAGAGCTTTACCTTAAAGCCGAGCGTTCCGGCAATGGAACTGGCGTTTACTTGGATCTTACAGCCCATTCTCTTTAGGTCACGCACGTTTTCCACTTTGGCGAGCGTGCACTGGTACCGCTCAACGTGTGCCAAGATTGGCTGATATCCAAGTCCCATCAGATCATCGATGGCGTTTCGTATGTACTGGAAATTATCCGACGGCGAGAATTCCACGAGCACGTGCTCCGTACCATTCATGGTTGCGAGCCATCCGCTCTCCAGCTTTTCCTCCAGGGAGGAGTTGTAAAAGATCTCCGTGCCTGGGTGCAGCTTTATGGAAATTCCGCTCAGCGCCGCGTATTTCTCCACCTCCGTGATCATCCGATCGATGACTTCCTTCGGCGTTCCGACGCGCCCCTGTTTATAATGGGGTGTTACGATCATGTCACTGATCCCCTGCGAGGTCGCGATCTTCAGCATTTCCACGGTTTCGTCCATGTTGCTCGACCCGTCGTCCACGCCTGGCAATACGTGACAATGAATGTCAATGTATCCCAATGTAGTACCCTCTCATACGCGCAATAATCCCACAAGTCTTGCAGGATACCGCATATTAGTATATCCTAGCCATAGTCTTTCGTCAAGATGTTTTTAGATTTGCAACGTTTCCGTTACAATTGCGTTTACTTGCTCTTTAGGACGTACGGCGTCACCTGATATACGTAGTAATTCAGCCAGTTGCTGTACAGGTTATTGCTGTGCGATCTCCACTG
>JAFPRF010000194.1 GCA_017400965.1 Lachnospiraceae bacterium | reverse complement strand
CATGATTAGTTAAAAATTTTGTATTATCAATAAGAATTTCTTTTAGACGCGTGGTTATTCCCGGAGATGCGAAAGTACCTCCGGGAATATAAGTTTAAAACAGATAGTGAGCTTTATGAAAGAGAAGAAGATAAATCAATCGAATCAATATTCCCTGACGGAAGGACCAACCCTTCGTGCCATATTGCATTTTGCGCTACCCATCCTGATCGGGCAGATTTTTCAGCTCTTTTACGGACTGGTGGACGTGCGCGTGGTGGGAGAGATCTTGGGCGAGACATCCCTGGCAGCCGTAGGTGCCACTTCAACGCTAAGCGATCTACTTGTGGGATTTCTGAATGGCTTTACGAATGGCCTCGCCATAATCATTGCGACCTACTTTGGCGCGAAGAACGAAAGGTTTGTCAAAAAAGCCATGGGCGGGACCATTATCCTTGGCGTGATCGTTGCGCTGACGATCAGTCTGCTGAGCCTTTTGAGTCTGGACCCAATCTTAAACTTCCTCAATGTTTCGGAAGAGCTTCGGGGAGAGGCTTCTTCCTATATCCGGGTCATTCTTGCCGGCCTCCTTTTTGCAGCACTCTATAATATTTGCGCAGCTATGCTTCGCGCGATCGGAGATTCCTTTACGCCACTGATTTTCCTGATCCTCTCCAGCATCAGCAACATCGCGCTGGACTATCTACTCATCGGAGGGACGAGTCTTGGCGTTGCCGGCGCGGCATACGCGACAGTGATCTCACAGGCGCTTTCGGCCGGTCTTTGCTTTCTCTATGCACGAAAGCGTTACCCGTTACTGCATCTTAGCAAAGAGGACTTTACGCCAAACGGAGAGGTGTATCACAAGCTCCTTGCCAGTGGCCTGTCCATGGCTTTCATGATCAGCTTTGTTCAGCTCGGTACTTTGGCATTGCAGACCAGCATCAATACCTTTGGCGATAAGACCATAGTAGCGCATACTGCTGCGCGCAAGGCGACAAGCATGTTCATGTTGCCATTTTCCGTACTAGGTGCATCCCTCGCGACCTTCTGTGGCCAGAACATGGGCGCAGGGAAAACGGAACGCATCCGCGAAGGAATCTTTAAGGCGGTACTCCTCACCTGGGGGTGGTGCCTTATGATGATGCTGATCACTTATACCTTTGGCGATAAGCTGATCCAGGCAATCGTGGCCTCAAAAGACACCGAGATCACGCACACTGCCTGCAGGTACCTGCGGTTTGACGTACTCTTTTATTTCGTACCTGCCGTGATCAGCCTGTTTCGCAATAGCATGCAGGGCTTTGGCGATACGAGAACGCCCGTTTTTTCCAGTACGCTGGAGCTCCTTGGAAAGGTTGCCGTGGTATTCCTTCTAACTCCGCGCATGGGGTATGACGGCATTATCGTGGCAGAGCCCATTGTTTGGGTGATCATGGTGATCCCCCTGATCGTAGGACTTTTTCGAAATCCCGCGCTGCGCAGAGAAAAGAATTCGTAAATTTGCTTGACAAGCGCAGGGTTATTCGTTATGATATCAAAAAGACAAAGGCAATGAAGGTGCAAACAGACGCCCAAAGAGTCGCCGTAGGAGTTCATTTTCCTAAACCTGCCAGAGAGGGAATGCCACCGGCTGAAAGCTTCCCAGGTAAAGATGAAACTTCGAATTTCCCACCAGAGCCGTTTTGATGAATGCTGAAAGGCCATTAGTCAAGACCGTTTCGTGCTCGTTACGCACGTTGAGAGTCTGATCCAAATTCGTTCGGGTCAGGAATTAGGGTGGTACCGCGATCATTTCGTCCCTTGCATTTACTATGCAAGGGATTTTTTTCGTTTTAAATCGTATCAAATGAAGGAGGATAAAGGTATGAACGAAAAGTTTGGCGAGATCAAACAGGAAATCGTGGACGGGATTAAGGGGCTGCAAAGCTCCAAGGCAGTTTACGAGTTCAAAAAGCAGTTTCTGGACAACAAGGCCGGTAAGATCGGCCTGCTCATGAAGGAGATGAAGAACATCGCTCCGGAGGAGAGAGCAAGCTTTGGTAAAAGCGTAAATGACTTAAAGGAGTGGGCGCAGGCGCGTTTCGCAGAGCTCGATGAAACGATGAAGAGTCTCGAACTGGAGCGCCGCTATGCAGAGGAGAAGATTGACGTGACCGAGCCCGGCGCAGAGGAAAAGTCTGGCAACCTTCATCCGATCACCCAGATGAGAAACGAGATCATCGACGTATTCTCCGGCATGGGCTTTGAAGTTGTGGAGAATAAAGAAATCGAGAATGATTATTATAACTTCACGGCGTTAAATACCCCCAAGGATCATCCTGCGAGAGACATGCAGGATACCTTCTATCTGTCACCCGAGTATCTGCTCGCAACGCAGACCTCCGCAGCGCAGATCCATACCATGGAAGCGAAGAAGCCTCCCATCAAGATCCTGTGCCCCGGTAAGGTATTCCGTTCCGATGACGACGCAACCCATTCACCCATGTTCCATCAGATGGAGGGCCTGGTTGTAGATAAGAAGATCACGCTCTGTGACCTAAAGGGCATGCTGGACGAGTTCGTACAGAAGATTTACGGTGAGGGAACCACGACGAGACTTCGTCCTTCCTACTTCCCGTTCACCGAGCCTTCCGTAGAGGTTGACGTTTCCTGCTTCGAGTGCGGTGGCAAGGGCTGTAAGCTCTGCAAGGGAACCGGCTGGATCGAGATTCTCGGCGCTGGCATCGTGAACCGCAAGGTGCTTGCAAACTGCGGCATCGATCCGGATCAGTACAGCGGTCTCGCATTCGGTATCGGCCTCGAGCGCGTAACGATGTTAAAGTATGGCATCAACAACATTAAGCTGCTGTTCGAGTCTGACATCAAAGTGCTTGAGCAGATCGACAACAATTAAGAGCATTGGAGGAGAAAGAATATGTTAGTACCTTTGAGTTGGTTAAAGGATTACGTTGATATTAACGTGGCTCCCAAGGAGCTTGAGAAAAAGCTGTTCTCCTGCGGTTTCGAAGTGGAAGAGGCTTATGAGGTAGGTAAGGATATCAGCAATGTTGTAGTTGGTTACGTGGAAGAGTGTGAGCCCATTCCAGAGACTCATCTGCACGTGTGCAAGGTGAATGCAGGCTCCCATGGCACGTTCCAGGTATGCTGCGGTGCCGATAACGTACAGGCTGGCGGAAAGTATCCCGTAGCGCTGGTTGGTGCAACCGTTTTCGCAACGGCAAAGGATCATAAGACCGTTGAGGGCGTCATGACGATCAAGAAGGGAAAGCTTCGCGGCTATGAATCCGAAGGCATGCTTTGTTCCGGCGTAGAGCTTGGCGTATCCGAGGACATGTTCCCCGGCGCAGGCTATAATGGACTGCTTGTACTTCCTGAGGATGCAGAGATCGGCGCGGACGTAAAGCCCATCCTTGGTCTGGACGATTGGATCTTCGATGTGTCCATCACTGCGAACAGACCGGATTGCCAAAGCATTTTGGGCCTTGCAAGAGAGGTGGCTGCCGTATTGGATCAGCCCCTGAAGGAGCCCTCCTACGAATATCATGAGACCGAAGTGAAAAAGGACGGCTTCACCGTTACGGTGTCTGCACCCGACCTTTGTCCCAGATACATTGGTCATTACGTATATGACGTAACGATCGGGGAGTCTCCTCTTTGGATGAAGAGAAGACTGGCGCTTGTAGGTCAGACCGCAATCTCCAATATCGTCGACATCACCAATTACGTAATGCTCGAGATTGGTCAGCCCATGCATGCTTTCGACTGCGAATACATTGAGGGCAACGCCATCAACGTGCGCAGGGCGGCGGAAGGCGAGAAGATCACGACGCTGGATGAGCAGGAGTATACCTTGACCTACAACAACCTCGTTATTTGCGATGGCGTAAAGCCCGTTGCACTGGCTGGCGTAATGGGAGGCCTGAATTCCGAGATCCGTGACACGACGAAGGCAGTCCTTTTCGAGTCTGCGAAGTTCGCGCGTGATAACATCCGTAAGACCGCAAGAGCCCTTGGCAAGCGTACCGATGCGAGCGCTAAGTATGAAAAGGGTACCGATGAGTACTCTACCGTACATGCCATGGCGCGTGCACTCCATTTGATCGAGGAGCTGGGCTGTGGTAAGGTTTCTTCGACACACGTGGACGCCAACACTGGCAACTCCATCGAGCCTTGGGAGATGAAGGTGAGCCTTTCCAAGGTGAATGACATACTCGGCATCGAAGTACCCGCACAGGACGTGCTACACATTATGAAAAACCTCCAGTTCGCGCCGAAGATCGATGGCGACGAGCTAACCATTTACGTACCTGCTTACCGCGAGGACATGGATTCTTATCCGGACGTAGCGGAGGAAGTGATCCGCATGTATGGCTATGAGCACGTAAAGCCGACCTTCATGCCGGACGCGCTGGTGACCACCGGTGGCATGAACGCAAAGCAGAGAAGAGAGCTGAAGCTCAAGAAGGACCTTTGCACGACGGGCGCTTATGAGTGCATTCATTACTCTTTCTTCTCGCCCGCAGACCTTGACCTCTTAAAGCTGGCTAAGGATGCACCGGAGCGTCATGCGATCCGCATCTTAAACCCGATCAACGAGGAACTGTCTCTCATGAGAACGACGCTGGCAGCTTCCATGCTGAATGCGATCTCTCGCAATCAGAAGAAGGGCAACCTTTCCGGAAGACTTTACGAGATCGGTAAGAAGTTCATTGCAAAGGATCTGCCTCTGACCGATTATCCGGATGAGAGAGAGACCCTGTGCATCGGTATCTTCGGCGAGAAGGAGAGCTTCTTCACCTTAAAGGGCATGGCTGAGAAGGTGGCAGAGAGCCTGTACGTGAAGTTTGATTATATCCCTGACAAGAAGAGCTTCCTGCATCCTTACCAGACCGCAAAGATCGTATGTGGCGGCGAAGAGGTTGGTTATCTTGGAAAGGTTGCATACCCCGTTGCGGACAAGCTGGATCTTCGCACGGATGCATACCTTTTGGAGATCGACTTAAAGACGCTGTATGCACTGCCTGCTGGCAAGGCTAGCTTCAAGCCCCTGCCGAAGTTCCCTGGGGAGAGCAGAGACCTCGCACTCGTAATGGATAAGGCTGTGACCTGCGGACAGGTGGAGGATTGCATCCGCGAGGCCTGCGCGTACGCGAAGAACGTAAAGCTTTTCGATAAGTACGAGGGCGCACCGATTCCGCCGACCAAGAAGAGCATGGCGTTCACCATCGACTTCGTACCCGGCGCAGAACCCTTCGAGGCAGAGAGCGTAGACCATTTCGTAAAGAAGATCCTAAAGAACTTAAAGAATAAGCTCGACATTGACTTAAGAAGCTGATAAAAAACCATTAACAAATGCCCTTCGGCCCACGCCGGAGGGCATTTTCTTAAGGGAATCTTCATTTGCTTATTTTTTGAATATGATGTATAATAAATCCGTATGTGCAAGGATGAAAAGGATGGCTTTGACGATGAAAAAGGGGACTGCCTTCAACAAAATATGCAAAACCGAATGGCTCTGTCCCGGAATTCATTTTCTGCTGTCTTTCTTTTATGAGTGGACCATTTTATTACTTCACCCAGAGGCGATCACCGTTGCTGCGGTCGCAAAGAATTCGGAGATCAGCGATGCAACGGAACGCATTATGTCCTATGCATTATCGAAGGCATTGGCTGGCGTCTTTATCTTCCTCGGTTGGAGACTATTTTTTTACGTACTTCGGAAATGGAAGGAAGAGAAGTGGATCCAAGTATTTTTCATAGCCTATGCGATCGGTGGCGTGATCCTGTTGCTTCTTTGGCCAAATACCTTTGTGCGCAGCATTGACAACTACATGACCTATACCTACGCGATCCGGCTTTATCCAGAGTATTGGCACAGCGCCTATACTAGCGTCGTTTACGCGGCCTGTATCATGATCCTGCCGCACCCCTTTGCGATTTCCATGGCGCTCTGGACATTGTTTGTCTTTGACTTGGGATATGTGTATCATCGCTTGCAAAAGCGTGACTGTTTCAAAAAAGGAAGCCAGAAATTCGCCTTTCTGCTACTTTTGATCCCGGGGATTTACCCGCTGATCACGGACCCTTTCCGCACAGAGTTTTATGCGCTCCTTTGCATTTTCTACGTGGCAATGATTCTGTTTGATGCGGCGGAAAAGCGCGAGTATTCTTGGCAGAGGACGCTTTGCATGGCTTTTTGCAGTGCCATGATCGGCGTATGGCGAACGGAGGGCGTGATCCTCGGAGGCTTAGGATTTATCGCGATCCTGCTCTTTATGAAGAAAGGCGCGATATGGAAAAGGGCCGCATGGCTCCTTGTATTTGCTGCATTGTTCCTTTTGATCAACATGCCGCAAAAGCTTGGCAATCAAAAGTATTACGGCAGCGATTATTCCATCATGAATTCCTTCGCATCGCTTCGAAATATCCTGAATACGAAGGACGCAAATCTCTCTTATGATGGCGCGGCGGAGGACCTGGCGGCGATCGAGGCCGTGGTTCCCATCGAGGCCGTGAAGGAATATGGCGATGATGGTTACAGGCGCTATAATTCCATGAACGGCAATGCGGACATCAACCAGTCTCTCGTGGATTTCGAGACGGGAGAGCGATACGTAAAAGCCTATTATCGGATCATTTTGCATAATCCCGTGCTGTATCTTCGAACTCAGCTGGGTATGTTACTGCAGGCGCTTCGCATACGAGATTACGGGTTTGTCGTTCCGAACGATGAAACATTGACAAACGAGTATCCTCAGTGGACCTTTCACATCTGGCAATATGGCATGGAGGATTTTGACAGAGCTTTATTTGTCAAGCGGTGGAATTCCTTCGGCGCGAGAAATGCGCTGGTTTCCCTTTGGGATACATTGCGCGTACGCGTAGAGCAATTCCTGATCCGCATCAAGGTGATCCCGCTGCTCCTACTTTTGATCCCTCTCGCAGAGGTCATCATTTTCTTCCGCGAACAGGTTTGGATCCTAAAGCGTAAGTTCAAGGCGGCACCGATCCACTGGTGCATCGCATTCCTTGCCATGACGCTGCTCGGTCAGTTCGCAGCGATCGTATTGTTTATGCCAGTAGGCGCAGCCAATTATTTTCATGCATTTTATTTCTGCTCAGGCGTGCTTGGGCTGATCGAATTTTGTTACGAGAAGGACAAGGCGGATGGAGAAAAAGCAGACGCTAACTAGATTCATAAAAGCTGAATACTTACTCCCGCTGTTGCACTTCTTAGCCTCCTTTTTGTACGAGTGGGTAGTGCTTTGGCTTCGCCCGAAGCAAGAGATCGTAACGGCAGTAGCGAAGAACGACTCTTACAGCGATGCTTTTGAGCGGATCATGGCATATGGACTATCGAAACTGTTTGCAGCGATCATTATCTGGGCAACTTGGAAGCTGATTTTTATCGTACTTCGAAAGTTCAAAACGGATCGCACAGTTCGTCTTTTTACGATCCTGTTTTTCGTGGGGCTCTTGCTCCGTATCTTTTTGTGGCCCAATGGCTTTATCCATAGCTACGATAATTACGTGACCTATTCCTATGCGATCCATTTATATCCGGAGTATTGGCACAGCGCCTATACCAGCGTTGTATACTGTGCCTGCATCATGGTTTTGCCCCATCCCATTGCGGTCAGCCTGTTCCAGTGGCTATTCTTTGTCGTTGACCTGGGATATCTCTTTGCGAGAATGCAGGCAAATCCAAACATAAAAAAAGCCATAAAGTGGTTTGTATTTTTGATCGTATTTGTCCCGGGCACCTATTTCATGGTCATGGATAGTTACCGTACGGAAATCTATGCACTGACCTGCATGTTCTATCTGACAAAGATCATATTCGACGTTTGGGAGGAAAAGCACTATTCCAACCTTGATCTTATTTGCATGGCGTTCCTCAGCGCCTTTTTGGCCGTGTGGAGAACGGAAGGTATTCTCCTCGGCGGCATGGGATTTTTCGCAATCCTGATTTTCGAGAAAAAGGTGCAGCTAAAAAAGCTGATCCTTTGGCTGGCGGTATTCGCCGCGGCATTTCTCCTCGTTTCCTTCCCGCAAAAAGTCGGGAACGAGAAGTATTACGGGAGCGATTATTCTATCATCAATTCCTTCTTTGTGCTACGTAACGTGTTCAACAGAAGTGATGCGAACCTGAGCTATCAGGGTGCGCAGGAGGATATTGCTGCGATCGAAGCGGTGGTTCCCATCGAAGCCATTCAGGCCTATGGCCTCGACGGTTATCGGAGGCATAATTACATGAACGGGCACCTGACGGACATGAACCAGTCCGTCGCCGACATGGCAGCGGGTAAGGCTTATGTCAAAGCATTTTACAGTATCGCGCTACATAACACGCTGATCTATGCGCAGACGCAATTGGGGCTTCTTAAGGTGGTGCTGTGCCTTCGCACGGAACCTTATATCGAGGGTTCGACGGTCACCTTGTCCAAGGATTATCCGCACTGGGACTTCCCGGCCTGGTCCGTGGGAGAGGGAGAACTCTTTACCTTCCCAGGCGTTTTGGATTGGTATCTGTGGGGACCGCGAAAAGCCTTCGCGGAAGGATTTGAGAATCTCGGAAATCAGCTTGCCGAGCTTCGAAGAAAGACCTATCTTTCTTTCGCAATTTTATTCATGATCCCACTGCTTTGCGGATGTACGTTCCTGCAGGGCGTGATCGGATTCTTTAAGACAAAGAAGGGACAAAAGAGCCTTCGGCAACTTCTGTTCGCCTATCTGTCCATGATGCTTTTGGGCCAATACGCGATCATCACGCTGGTAATGCCGGAGCGCTCCCTAAGTTATTTTTGTGCAGTTTACGCGTGCTCTTTTGTGTTGTTGGTCGTTTATTTCGGGTACTGCCTGCAACAGAAAAAGAAAAGTAGCGCGCATTAGGAGGAACGATGAAAGTCGCACTATGTTTACTGACTTGGAATGAAATTGACGGATGCAAATATGACGTGCCGCAGATTGACCGCTCACAGTTCGATGAGATCTATTGCATCGACGGCGGAAGTACGGATGGTACCGTGGAGTATTTGCAAAGTCAGGGGATCACGGTGTATCGTCAGAGCGCGAAGGGCCTCAATCAGGCCTGCAAGGACGGCGCGGCGCATTGCCACTGCGATGCCTTCGTTTTCTTTCATCCCAAGGGAAGCATTCCCGTTGAGGATTCCTATAAGTTCCGCAAGTATTTCGAAGAGGGCTATGAATTCGTTGTCGGCAGCCGTATGATGAAGGGTGCGAGAAACGAAGAGGATGACAAGCTGATCAAGCCCAGAAAGTGGTTTGTGTTAAGCCTTGGACTCGCGGCGAAAATCTTATTCAAGCGCGAGGGAAATACTGTTTGGGATACCTTGCACGGATTTCGCGGCATGACGGTGGAAGCCTTCAACAAGTGCGAGATCACGGACATGTCGCCGTCCATCGACATCGAGATGGTCTGCAGAAGCTATAAACTACACTTAAAGAGAATAGAGTTCCCGACGACCGAGAAGGAGAGACTGGCTGGAACGAGCCATTTCAAAGCATTCTCGACCGGGAAAAAGCTCCTGAAATACCTTTGGTTTGAGATTAGGAGAGGGCTGAAATAACAACTAGGGGGAACTATGATAACATACGATTATTTGATCTTAGGCGCAGGACCGGCGGGTCTTACCTTTGCAAATCTCTTAAAGAGAAACCATCCGGAAAGCACCTTCCTTGTACTGGAAAAGGAGGCGGAGGCTGGCGGCCTTTGCCGTTCGAAGAACGTGGACGGAAGCCCTTTGGACATCGGCGGCGGCCATTTTCTGGACGTGCGCAGGCCGAAGGTAAACGAGTTCCTGTTCTCCTTCATGCCGGAGGAGGAATGGAATGTCTATGACAGGGATTCCCGCATTGATATGGGGACCTATGAGATCGGCCATCCCTTTGAAGCAAACATCTGGCAGATGCCGCAGGACGAGCAGGTGAAGTTCCTGAAGTCCATTGCCGTGGCAGGCTGTAATCTGGGGCAAGAAAAACCCGTAAAATTCGTTGACTGGATCACTTGGAAGCTGGGAGAGCGCATCGCGCAGGAATACATGCTTCCCTACAATGGAAAGATGTTTGGCGGCGAGCTGGACAGTCTTGGCACTTATTGGCTGGATAAGCTGCCGAACGTTTCATTCGAAGAGACGCTGCTTTCCTGCTTAAACCGCAAGCCTTATGGGACGCAGCCTGGGCATGCGAGATTCTATTATCCTAAGAAGTACGGATATGGTGAGCTTTGGCTTCGCATGGCCGCCGCACTTGGCGAAAACATCCTATTTCAAAAATCCGTTAAGACCATGGATTTCACTGAGGGGAAGATCACCTGCGAGGATGGCGCTGTTTACGCCGCCAAGCGGATCATCACGACAATTCCCTGGACCTCCATCAAGGAATTTGAAGGTGCGCCCGCAGAGTTTGATGGCCTTGTCAGGTCACTCAAGCATACGGGTACGGAAATCCGCTATGTTCCGGAAAACCTGGATACAAAGGCGCATTGGACTTACGTACCGGATGCCAATACGGCGCATCACCGCATTTTGGTGCGTCATAATTTCTGCGAGGGAAGCAAGGGCTATTGGCTGGAGACCAACTTAAATCGCGTATCGCTTCTGGATGAGGCGAAGACGCCTGACGAAAAAGACGGTGAGCAGTGGGCCTATCAAAATAACTATACCTACCCGCTCAATACCATTGATAAGCCCGCGACGATCCAAAAGATCCTGAGCATTGCGAAGGGAAGAAGCGTGTTCGGCCTTGGCAGATGGGGCGAGCATGAGCACTACAATTCTGATCGCACGGTAGAGCGGGCGATGGAGCTGTTTGCAGATCTACTCGCGTAATTCGCAAAGCGAACTTGCGCTGACAGATAGAGTAAAAGAAAGGAATTAGAAACAATGTTAAAAAAATGTGCATGGGAGACTTATAAGGATAAGGATCTCAAAAAGCTTGAAAAAATCTGTAAGGAGTATCGCGACTTCCTCGATCAGGGAAAGACGGAGAGAGAGTGCGTGGACACTATCGTGAATACCATCGAGGCAGAAGGCTATCGCGAGATGGAGGCGATCATCAAGGCTGGCGGTAAGCTGAAGGCTGGCGACAAGGTATACTCCGTTTGGATGAATAAGAGCGTTGTTATGTTCCAGATCGGTAAGAAGCCTCTGGCAGAGGGCATCAACATTCTGGGCGCTCACATCGACAGCCCGAGACTGGACGTAAAGCAGGTGCCTCTGTATGAGGACATTTATCATGCATTTGCTTACCTTGATACGCATTACTACGGCGGCGTCAAGAAGTACCAGTGGGTGACGATCCCGCTTGCAATTCATGGCGTGGTTGTAAAGAAGGACGGAACGACCGTTGAGATCAATCTCGGTGAGGAAGAGGACGATCCCGTATTCTTCATCTCTGACCTGCTGATCCATTTGGCAGCGGAGCAACTGGAGAAGAAGGCTGCGAAGGTAATCGAGGGCGAGGCACTCGATCTGATCGTTGGCTCCAAGCCCTTCGTATTTGGTAAGGATGAAGAAAAGAGTAAGACCACGGACGTCATCAAGGCTGGCGTGCTTGACATTTTGAAAAAGACCTATGATTTCGAGGAGGATGACTTCCTCTCCGCAGAACTTGAGATTGTACCTGCCGGCAAGGCAAGAGAAGCTGGATTTGACCGCAGCATGATCCTAGGCTATGGCCAGGACGACAGAGTTTGTGCATTTACTTCCATGCGCGCGATGCTGGACGTCAAGGATCTTGACAGAACTCTGTGCTGCATCCTTGTGGACAAGGAGGAGATCGGTTCCGTTGGCGCGACCGGCATGCAGTCCGCATTCTTCGAGAATGCCGTTGCTGAGCTTATGAATCTGACCGGCGAGTACAGCGAGCTGAACGTGAGAAGGTGTCTGGCGAAGAGCTGCATGCTTTCCTCCGACGTCAGCGCAGCTTATGATCCCACCTATGATCCTGCTTTTGAGAGAAAGAATGCCGCATGGCTTGGCGCCGGTATGTGCTTTAATAAGTTTACGGGTGCTCGCGGTAAGTCCGGTTCGAACGATGCGAACGCAGAGTACATCGCGCATCTGCGCAAGATTCTTGATGACAAGGGTGTGGTATGGCAGACCGCAGAGCTCGGCAAAGTTGACGTGGGCGGCGGCGGAACCATCGCTTACATCCTTGCACTTTACGGCATGAACGTGATCGACAGCGGCGTCGCAGTGCTCAATATGCATGCACCTTGGGAGTGCACCAGCAAGGCAGACATTTACGAGGCATATCGCGGCTACAAGGCATTTGCGGAGGGCGCTTGCCTGTAATAATACGGAAAGAAGACAGTATGGAACTCAAGAAATCAGATTTTTATTTTGACCTGCCGCAGGAGCTGATCGCGCAGGATCCCTTGGAGGACCGCAGCGCATCGAGATTGCTTCATTTGGACAAATTGACCGGCGCGGTCGACCATCATATTTTCAAAGAGGTACCGACCTTCTTAAAGCCTGGTGATTGCCTTGTGCTCAACAACACGAAGGTCATCCCGGCGAGACTCCTTGGAGAGCGCGAGGGTACCGGCGGACACGTGGAGGTGCTTCTTCTGACGAGGAAGGAAAGTGATGTTTGGGAGACGCTGGTAAAGCCTGGAAAGAAATGTAAGCCTGGTACGCGTCTGACCTTTGGCGACGGCCTTCTCAAGGCAGAGGTTTTGGAGACGCTCGAGGACGGCAACCGCAGGATCAAATTCTTCTATGACGGCATCTGGGAGGAAGTCCTGGACCGCCTTGGAGAAATGCCCCTGCCGCCTTACATCACGCATAAACTGAAGGATAAGAACCGTTACCAGACGGTCTATGCGAAGTATGAGGGTTCGGCTGCGGCGCCGACTGCGGGACTGCACTTTACGAAGGAGCTCCTTGCGGATATCGAAAAGCAGGGCATTAAGATCGTTTACGTGACGCTTCACGTTGGACTTGGTACCTTCCGCCCTGTGAAGGAGGAGAACGTCTTAGATCATCACATGCACTCCGAGTGGTATCAGGTAACGCCTGAAGCGGCAAAGACCATCAATGATACCAAGGCAGCTGGCGAACGCGTGATCTGCGTTGGCACAACAAGCTGCCGCACGATCGAGAGCGCGGCGGACGAAAACGGCGCCGTAAAAGCAGGAAGCGGCGATACGCAGATCTTTATCTATCCCGGCTATCGCTTTAAGGTGCTGGATGGACTGATCACCAATTTCCATTTGCCGGAGTCAACGCTCGTGATGCTCGTGAGCGCACTGGCGGGAAGGGAGCACGTGTTGGCGGCTTATCAGGAAGCCATCAAAGAGCGGTATCGTTTCTTTAGCTTTGGCGATGCCATGATCATCATCTGATCGGTACGGATGATCAGAAAAAGCTTCTTGCAGGATGGAAATACCTATGTTAAGATAAAAGCGTAGTTTCCTTAACGGACGTAGGGCAGAGCCCTGCGGAAAGGAGGATTGCCATGGAAGAAAGAAGAAAGAGTAAACGTACCAAGCTTGATTCAAGACTGATCGTAAGACGCTTGGATGCAGCGGAGGACAAAGAGGTTTTAATCGACGTCGTTGACGTTTCCAAGGACGGCGTGGGTTTTACTGCGGGACGCCCCTTAAAGATCGGAGCGGTTTATGAAGCTTTTTTGACCATTTGGACGCAGGAAGTGATCCATGCATTTCTCCAGATCGTAAGGATCGAGCTTTTAGAGGAGGCAGAGCCCAAGAAATATGGCTATGGTGCCAGATTCGTGGGCATGCCTGAGATGGAGGCCAACCGCATCGAGGTATATCAGACGGTGGCCGAGAACTTGTATGAGGATTCAGAAGACAGCGATGAGTAAAGCGACAAAGATCATCCCCATGGATCAAAAGAATAAGAGAATAAACTTGGCAGTCAGCATTGTGGCTGCCATCTTTCTTGTCATTTTATATTTCGTGATCTTTAGCTTCTCGGAGCAGGATGGCGAGACCAGCGGAGCCGTCAGCCACGAGGTTTCCAAATGGGTTGTGGAAGAGTGGGAACAGATCACGCATCCCTCATGGACCGAGGAGATCAAAAAGAGTCTGATCGAGTATTGGGAGCATCCCATTCGCAAGCTGGCGCACTTTTCAGAGTATACGCTGATGGGCATTTTGGTATTCCTAATCTGGAAGGCTTGGATCAAAAAGCCTTGGGTTCGGAACCTTTTGGTGATCGGTTGGGTCTTTGTATCCGCGTCCCTTGACGAATGGCATCAGACCTTTGTCGGCGGGAGATGCGGGAGCTTTTTGGACGTGCTCCTAGATACCTCCGGCGGATGCTTTGGATTACTACTTTGCCTGCTATGCACGAAGATCGCGTTAGGAATAAGGAGAAAAAAAGGTGCAGTTTAATTCCGTACAGTTTCTGATCTTTTTCCCCATTGTCGTCGGGATTTATTTTCTGGTCCCGAAAAAACTGAAATACCTTTGGCTGCTGATCAGCAGCTATTATTTCTATGCCTGCCGAAATGCAGGCTTTGCTTTATTTCTTTTGGCTTCCACGGTGATCACCTATGGTGCGGGGCTTCTTTTGGAAAAGAGCCAGGAACAAAAGAAGAAAAAGTGGATCGTCGCCGGAAGCCTTGTGATCAATCTGGGCATTTTGGGCTACTTTAAATATACGAATTTCCTGCTCGGGACGATCACGGGAATTGCCCAGGTTTTCGGCATTCAGGTTCAGCGGCCCGTCTTTGATTTCTTGATGCCTCTTGGCATTTCTTTCTATACCTTCCAGGCGTTGGGATATCTCATCGACGTGTATCGAGGGGATAGTAAGGCCGAGCGGAATTTCTTCCGTTATGCACTGTTCATCAGCTTTTTCCCGCAATTACTGCAGGGTCCCATCGAGCGCGCGAAAAACCTCCTGACCCAGATCCATGAACTCGAGGAGAAACGCCTTTGGGATTATCACAAGATCGTCTCGGGCTTTGGCCTCATGCTTTGGGGCATGTTCCAAAAAGTGGTTGTTGCAGACCGCTGCGGCATTTTCGTAGATGCGGTGCATGAGAATCTCTTTGCGGCTGGTATGGTGGAGACCGTGGCGGCGGCCATCTTGTATTCGATCCAGATTTATTGCGATTTCGTTGGGTATTCCACCGTGGCCATTGGCGCGGCGAGAGTGATGGGCTTTTCCATTATGGAGAACTTTGATACGCCGTATTTCGCGACCAGCATTCAGGACTTTTGGAGAAGATGGCATATCTCCCTCAGTACTTGGTTTCGCGATTACGTATACATTCCCCTTGGTGGAAGCAGATGCTCTAGGCTTAAGAAGTATCGCAACATCATGATCACGTTCCTACTAAGCGGCCTTTGGCATGGTGCTTCTTGGACCTTTGTTTTTTGGGGTGGACTGCACGGCGCTTTCCAGATCATTGGTGATCTACTTCGCCCGATCAAGAAAAAGGTGAATGATGCGCTTCACGTCAAGACGGAGGCCTTTAGCTATAAGCTGGGACAGATGACGATCACCTTTGGCCTTACCACCTTCGCGTGGATATTCTTCCGCGTGAAGTCCTGGGATCAGCTGATTTTGTATTTCAACAGGATGTTTACCAAGATCAATCCTTGGATATTATTCGGCGGCGGATTGGATTATCTCAACATCAACAGAGATGACGTGAAGATCGTGGTTGCATTCCTTGCCATTCTATTGCTTGGCGAGATTGTGCGTTACGTCAAAAAGGTGGACGTTGGCGAGTATCTCTGGCAGCAAAATCTGTGGTTTCGTATTATTGTCTTTATCGTTTTGATCATGATCATCTTAGTGTATGGCGAGTACGGCATTCACTTTGATTCCGGTAAGTTTGTGTATTTCGATTTCTAGGAAGGAACCTTATGCGTGGGAAAGGATTCGCAAAAAACTGCATAGCGATCTTGGTATTCTGCGGCCTTCTGGTATGGGTGGCTAGTCGCGTTTACAACGTCCTTTCCTGGAAGGATACCACGGGAGATTATCTCTCCTCAACCTCGCAGCTTTATCATACTCCCGAGAATACCATCGACGTGGTTTTCATGGGGAGCAGCCATTGCTACTGCGGCGT